>NZ_SOCN01000001.1:300000-548660 GCF_004365095.1 Mycoplasmopsis mustelae | reverse complement strand
CCGCTAAACATCATCGCCTTGGTAGGCCATTACCCTACCAACTAGCTAATGTTCCGCACCCCGATCTTTTAGTGAAGCAAACGCTTCTTTCATTTAATATTTATGCAAATATTAAATGTATCCGGTATTAGCGATAATTTCTCACCGTTATCCCAATCTAAAAGGTACGTTAAGTACGTGTTACTCACCCATTCGCCGCTAAGTTCTAAAAGAACTCCGCTCGACATGCATGTATTAGGCACACAGCCAGCGTTCATCCTGAGCCAGGATCAAACTCTCGAAAAAATTGACTGTCATGTTTTATATATCTAGTTTTCAAAGAACTTTTATAACACTTTTTTAAAATGTCGCTAAACTATTATAGCACAAAATAAAAACTAACAAATTTTTTTGTTTTTTTTATTATTTTATTTAAATTCAAATTTAGTTTTTAGTTTTAACTAATTTCTATTAATAGTTAGATCAATTAATAATTATTGTTATTATAACATATTTTTAATTTTAATTCTTGCTTATTTAAAAATTTCGATTATTTTTGTTATTTAATTAATTTATTAATTTATATTATATTATAGAAAAAACATAGTTTTTATTTTCATAATTTATTTAGAGTAATAAAATTTATAAATATACTAAATTTAATTAAAACTATATATAAGATAATTTAAAAAGGAGTTTTAAATATGAGAAGAAAAAAATTTTTAATTTTTGCATCTTTTACAACCATTACTACAACGGCATTAGTTGCCGGTTGCGGAACACAAAATCAACAACCAAATAAAACCGATTATTCAACCACAAAGGCGGCGTCTGACAACAAAATTGTTTTTTCAACTCCGCAATCAGAAGTTTTTCCTCTAACAATTGCATTAAAAAAATTAATTCCACTTTATAACAATATAATGAAAAAGAATCCTGATTTTTTACCTATTGAATTTAGACCAAACTCAATATCTAAAGCAAATACAGAATTAGAACTGGCTACTCAAACCGAACAATATATTAAGGATAATTCTGATAAATTACCAAATCTAATTTTAGGTAATCAAACATCAGCGTACATTATTAATAAATATAACAAATTACTCGATACTTCAAGTATTTTGCCTGCTTCAAATTTTCCAACTAAATTATTAAGAAATCACACAGAGTTGGTAGGAGAACAACTTAATAATGTAAAACTTTTTAATTTACCTTTTGATGTTTCAGATACTAATGGATTTAGCATAAATATTGATTTATTAAACAAGGCATTAGAACTTGCTAAGCAAGCAGGGGCGATAATTGATGAGTCGGGCGCATTATTTGATTACTTAAAAACAAACAAAGATAAAGGTAATAGTATTCCAGCTTCATCAGCAATTAACTTTTTAAAACCTATCGCTAATAGTTTAAAAGGTTATAAAATCGATGAAAATACTTTTAAAGGTTTGAATTCTTTATTCGAATTTGCTAGAAAATTTCATTCGGCCATGGATGTTGATACCACAAAAGTCGCCGAATATGGTAACAACCCGATCAATAAGTTAAACGTTTTTTCAATTGATTACCAACAAGATGAATTCTTTAAGTCTCTATCAAATCAACTAAATGGTAAACAATTATGGGAATTAGAAATTTCAAACGGAAAATATGATTTTTCTAAAATAAAATGAAATATTAAAGATGATACAACAATGCAACAAGCTTTTATAAAAACTTTTGACAATTTTGTAAAAAATCATCGTAAAACAGTTGGTACAAAATTATTTAAAGATGTTGAATTTAAAGCAAACGGTTCTAGTGATTGGGCTTCATGAGATATGAGACAATATCAAACAATTTTTGCTGTTGTCGCTTCGGTAGGTTTAGAACAATCAATTGATTCACCAACATCACGTAGTTTTTTTGGTAAAAGTCAAGATCCAAAAAATTGAACCACTAGAGACGATGTTTATTTACAGAAACAAGTAACCAAGAATAATGCTAGTGATAAAAATGGTACTTATATAGAGGGAGGTTCAAGTCTAATACCTATCTCTGTCGATAATAATGGCAAAGAAGACAAAGCAACAAAACTATTCTTAACCTGACTCTATAAACAAGAAGTTGTATTAGAAACTGGAGAGAAAATTTTAGTACGCGATTTAATCACTCGTTCATCTGCTTATATTATTCCATTGAATCAATTAATCAATCGCGGAAACACCTACTACAGTCAACAAGAAGCTGTTTTAAAAACTAAAATTGAAGAAAACCAAAAACTAATAGAAAATCAAACAACATCTCAAGAAAATAAACAAAAATATGAAAACGAAAACAAACAATTAACTTCAGCAATTAACTATACACACTCGGGTTCATTATCATATCAATCACTTAATGATTTTTTAAATAATTCAGATTATTTATTAAATTTACCAAGCAACGAGAAAACCAACCAAATTACTAAAAAGATTGAAAATATGTTATTAGAATCTACTAAGAACGAAAATCCAGTTGTTTATAAGGGTTCTGATGTTTTAAGAGCTGTTTTAGATATAATTAATTCAAAATAAATCTATAAAAATAACTTTTTGCTCTATAATATGTGCAAAAAGTTATTTTATTAATTTATGAGGAGAAAATATATGAAAAAAATTAAGTTCTGAACTTTTTTTACTACAATCGCTGCTTCAACAACCACAATAATTACAAGTTGTGCCAAAAACGAAATGAAAGTTGTATTTTCCACTTCACAGGGTCAATATTTTCCATTAATTATGGCCTTAAAAGAAATAATTCCACTTTATAATCAAACAATGAAAGATAATCCTAATTTCCTACCAGTAGAATTGTTAACTTCCAGAGAAACAAACACAGATTCTGAATTAGAATTAGCTAATATTAATGCTAGTTATATTCAAAATAAAGATGTTCGGCTTGCTAATTTATTTTTAGGCAACCAAAGCGGTGCTTTTTTAATCAATAAATACGGAAAATTATTAGATACATCAACTATTTTTAAATCAAATATTTTTACACCTAAAATTCTAAAAACGCACACAAATCTAGTAGGTGAAAAATTAGAAAATACCAAAATTTTTAATCTACCGTTTGATGATACAGATATCGATGGTCTTTCAATTAATGTGGATTTATTAAATAGAGCATTTGACTTTTTAAAACAAGCTAACGCAAAGATTGACGAAGATTCTAAAATATATAAATATATGTATCAGCGTAGAGAATTAGGAAATAATATCCCTAAAAACTCTATAATTAACTACTTAAAAGTCAAAGACAATGCCAATTTAACAGGTTATACCATTAACGATAAAACATTTAATGGCATTAGTTCTCTCTATCAATTAGCAAGAAAATTGAAAAGTATTTTAGAATTTGATAGTAGTAAAATTCAAAACTTAAACAAAGATACAAACATTAATGATTTAGCAATTTTTACAATTGATGAACGTGATGATGCGTTTTTTAAAGTTTTAAACAATAAATTAAAAGGAATCAGACCATGAGAATTGGAAGTAAATAACGATAAATATGATTTTTCAAAAGTTAAATATAATATCAAAACCGACACAAACGTCAAAAATGCTTTCATTGAAACGTTTGACGAATTTGTTAAGGAAAATTCAACTCAGAAGTTAAATGACGCAGTATTTCAAGATGTTAAATACGAAAACCAAAGCAATGAATGGGGATCATGAGCACTTCGTAGATATCAAGCAATTTTTTCTTTTGTCGCAAATGTTGGATATGAACAATCAGTAGATAGTACGATTTCTAGATTGTTTTACGAAAGAGAGGGGGTTGAAACCAGAAAACAATGAGCAACTAAAGACGATATTTATTTACAACAACAACTAACAAAAAATAATGCAGATGATGATTTTTCTACATACATTGAGGGCGGTTCAAATATTATTCCTATTTCTGTTGATAATGGTGGCAAAAGAGATAAGGCGACCTTATTATTTTTAAAATGACTTTACACACAAGACATAAATTATCAAGGACAAAATTTAAAAGTCAGTGATCTATTGAGTCAAAAAAGTGGCTATATTATTCCTCTTAGTAAAAATTTAGAAGCAAATTTTAATTGATATAACAATCAACAAAAATATTTAGAAGATAAAATCAAAGAAAAACTAGAATTAATTAAAACAAACCATAAAGATAGAGAACAAATACAAAACCAAATAGATAAATTGTCTACAGAGATAAATTATTTATATGCAGCAAACACAACTTTTAAAGGCTTAAAAGAATTTGAAAAATCAACAACAGAAGATATTTTATGACTACCTATCAATGAAAAAACCTCTGCAATAATAGAGAAAGTGAGACAATTACTTTTAGAATCCACTTTAAAAAATAATCCAAAAATCATTACTGGTCAGCAAGCTTATCAAGAAATCATCAATATTATAGATAAAAAATAGTTACGAACATAGCTTTATTTAAAATAAATAATTAAATATAATACAGAATAACAAATAAAAATCTTTTATATATGTAATATAGAAATAAAATTTTTTAACTTTGTATTTACAAAAACTAAATAAAACAAGGAGAAAAATGAAATTAATAAAAAAACTAGCAATATTCGCTTCTGTTATCCCTTTTTCGATTGCTATAAGTTGCAACCAACAAACACAAAAAAATATAAAAAACAATAAACCAAAAGAACAAATCACAAACCCCACCAATAAGGACACCGAACTAAAAAAGGATAATACAAACACACAAAATCCGGTTGAATCAACAAGTTCTATGAACCTAGAAACTTCTAAAAACAATAACCGCAACTGAATTTATCAAAAATCAGATTATTATAATAATGCAGAAGGAAAGACCGGTAGAGACTTATGAAGAGCATTAGAAACACATCATCACGGAATTAGAGCAAGTATTCTACATGGTTCACAAATATACGAAAGCCTTAAAAATTTTTATAACACTTCAAAAGCTTATAAAGATTACTACTATAAAAAAGATGGTGGCATTTTAGATATTTTCACCACTCAATCAAATGATCTTAGCTTTGTTTCAAAAACACAATTTAATGAAAATACATCAGCAAATGCAGAATCTCAAGAATTAATAAGAGGTCACTTAGTGCCAGAAAAATGATATTCTAGTTTAGATCCAATGCAACCTGATCCTTTCACTACTTGACCACTTGATACATTTATAAACAAAAAGCGTGCAAACTATCCAATTGGTGAAGTAGTTAATCCAACTTATAATAGTAGAAATGGTTCAAAATTAGGGTTGAACATAAGTGGACAAAATGTCTTTGAAATAGTTGATGCTTTTAAGGGTGATGTTGCAAGAAGTTTAATGTATTTTGTTACTATGTACTATGAAAAATCAATTTATAATGACCCAAATAACAATTCATTTATTCCTGAGTTTCCCTACTATAAAACTGATTTTTTAAATACATATATAAAGTGAAACAAAATTGATCCTGTAGATGCTTTTGATATTAATAGAAATAATGAAATTTATAAAGTTTATAAATTTAGAAATCCGTTTATCGATTATCCCAATTTAGTAGAAAGTCTTTTTGGAGAAAACCCTAAACCATTTATAAACAAAGGTATCTTAATTTCTAATGGTTCTGATGAGATTTTCAAATAGCAATTTTGCTATTTTTTATAAAAGCACAAATAGAACAAAACTCAGTGTATTATAATTATCATTTTGAATTTTTGTAATACAATTTCTTTTATGATAGATATAGCGGTCATAAAGAATTTAGTTTTTAAAAAAAATGAAAAAGAAATATTAAATATCCCACAACTTAATATTCCAAAAAATAAAATTATTTCTTTGGTAGGTCCTTCTGGAGCTGGAAAAACAACTTTATTAAATATTTTAGCTGGTATTGAAAAAACGAATAAAACAGAAGTTACTTTATTTAATAATATGAGCACTGCTGAAATCGGCTTTATTTTTCAAGAAAATTTTTTATATGATGAAATAAGCGTTTTTCATAATATTTATCTAAGCGCTAAAAACTCTTTCGTATGAAAAAAACAAAATCGCATATTTTTCTTAGAAGACTTTTTTATCAAACATCAAATTAAAAGTAAAAATCTATGCATATGTTTTAAAAAATACAAAGATAATTTAATTGATAAAAAAGAGAAAAAAATTTTTGTAAAACTTTATTTTAAACTCTTTTTTTATTTATTATTCAACAAACCAAAATTTGCACTAAAAGAACTAATTTTCCAATGTAGAATAAAAAATTTCTTTAATAGAGACTTAAAATGCATCGCTGAGAAAGTAGAGATTACAGAGATTTTAAAACATAAAGCACAAAATATTTCAGGTGGACAAAAACAACGTGTCTTAATCACAAAGGCTATTATTAAAAATTCACAACTTATTTTAATGGATGAACCTTTTTCCGCTCTAGATATTAAGATCAAAGAAAAAACCATCGAGTGAATCTTAAAAATTAAAAAGGAATTTAATCTCTCAATCATTTTGGTGACACACGACCAAAATGATGCATTAAAAATTAGCGACTATATCTTAGTAATGCGTGAGGGTAAAATAGAACAATTTGATACTAAAGACAACATTTTAGAAAATCCCGCAACATATTTTGTCGCCAATTTCTTTTGTTCTCCTAGATTAAATGTTTTAGAAGAAACTGAAGAATATAAAAAATTCATTAAACCACGCGACATTACAATTAAACCCACAAATAAAACCACTAGCTGAAAAATTATAAAAAAAGATAATGTAGCAGATGTAACTATTTATAAAATTTCAAACGGTACTACTTACTACATCACAGTAAATATCAATAATAAGATGAATGTGGGTGATTATGTTGATTTAGAAATAAATTCAGAAAAGGTTTTGAAATTTAAAAATGAAGAAATTGAAAATCAGTATCAATAAAGAAAATGTAAAAAAATATACTGTCGCATCTTTATATTTATTACCACTATTTGTTCTATTGTTTATTTTTTATATTTATCCAATAATAAGTATTATTAATAAATCTTTTATAACTTTTCCTAGCGAGACAAAACGAACAATTTATGAGTACGGAATTACTAATTATATAAAGGTATTTAATGATCCAAATTTTAAAATAGCATTATCAAACTCCACTTTTTTGTTCTTTGTTCCTACTCTTATATCTTTAATTTTGTCAGTTATTTTCGCTTATTTAATTAGTTCAATGATTTTCATTAGAACAAAAAATTTTTTCTTAAAGTTAATTTATTCTCAATTCTTTATTTCGGGCTTTACTGTTGGTCTAGCATTTATTTTATTATTTGGCCAAGAAAATCTCTTTTTTAAATTATTTAATTCAAATAAAAGTTTTTTATACGGAGACAATCGATTAAGTATTAAATTTTATATGTTAATTTTTCAGCTTTGGAGATCGATCCCTTTTAATATTGTAGTTTTCAGTTTTATCTTTAGCAGAGTTAATGAAAAATATAAAAAATTAATGAAGGTTGATAATCTAAAATTCTGAGATAAATTTAAACATTTATACTATAAAGAGTTTCGAAAATCTTTTATTCTAATAATTTATACTAACATCATCTTTTCTTTTTTAATGTATCCAGGTACAATAATAACAGAAGAAAGAATACAAATTGTAGGTGCACATACATTTGCATCTTATATTCTTTCATTAATCAAACCATTCGCCGGTGCCCTAACCGTTGACTATAACAAAGCTTATGCGGCTAGTTTGATTGTAATTTTATATTTACTATTTTTATTTTTAGTGAGCTGACTTACAATCTACTTATTTAAGTTTTCTTTCAAGTATATCGTAATTAAATTACAAAGGGAAAAAGGGTTTAATTATGTATAAAAAATTCCTAAAAGATGTTTTAAAAATATTTCTAATATTATTACTAGTATTTCTTATCTTATTCCCAATTTACATTTTAATAGTCACTGCTTTTTTATCAAATTCATCAGTAACCAACCATAATTTTGCATTATATTTCAAGGAGTGAAATTATCAGAATTTTAATTTTTTTGCTAATGCAGAATTTTGAAATGCAATTTTAATATCATTTGAAAGTGCATTCATTTTAATGTTAATTAGATTATTAACATATACTCTATTCGCTATAGGTTTATCTAGATTTCCTAATAAATTTAAAAAGATAATTTGAATCATTGTATTAATATTTTCTTTTACACCCGAATTTGCCATATATTTATCTTTAAATAAATTATTAAATGATTTGCTTTTAGCTAATACATTAACTCCATTATCATTGATTACTAATAGTATCTTTTCATATTTTTTTATGTATAACTTATTTATACATTACGAAAAAGCAAAACAAAAATACCAAAAACTTATTGTAGTAGATAATTTAAGTATATGACAAAAAATTTATTTAGTTTATTGAAAAGAAATGAAAGAATTTTATCTTTTATTAATTATATTTAGCTTTGTATCAGTATGAAACGACTTTTTATGACCCAACTATTTATTAAGTAGCACAAGCAAAAAAACAGTCGGTATTTGATTCAGACAAATCGGTCCTATACCAACCGGTGGTTATTTTATTAATATTCAATCAGCAGGTGCCTTAGTAGTTATTGCTCTGCCATTATTAATTTATTTTATTTTTTCTCGTAAAATTGTTAAATCAATCTAGATTCAGCTATAGAAATCCAATTTATAAAATTGGATCCTTTTTAGCATAAATATCTATATCAAAAATATTAATTACTTGAATCTTATTTTCTTTATTGATAATTCCATTGCTTTTTAGCGTTAATAAAACTGCGTTAATTTGAGTATTATTATCACTTACAATAAATTTACCCTTCTTTTCTTCATCTAACATCTTAGACATTACTTCATTTGGACGAACACCAATAGCCGAATCAATTGGTCCAACCATTCCTACATCTGAAATATATAAAGTTCCTTTTGGCAATCTATGCGCATCATTAGTTTGAACGTGAGTGTGAGTTCCACAAATTGCATCAACTTTTCCATCCACGTATAAACCAAAAACATATTTTTCACTTGTAGTTTCAGCATGAAAATCTATAAAATGAAAATCAGTTTTATTTTTAGTAAAATATAAATTATCGAAACTATAAATAAATGAATCTGCATATTGTTGATGTCATGGTTTTAATAATTCATTAAAACTTTGACCCATAAAAGAAGAGACACGTAAAGTTTTATTTTTAATTTGAAACACTTTACTTCCATCGCCAGGATAATCTGCATCAACATTATAAGGACGGATGATATCATCATTTTCTATAATTTGATAGATTCCGTCATTGGCCCAAACATGATTTCCCATAGTAAAACAATTAATTCCTGCGTTCTTCAAACGTTGGTAATCTTCAACACTTAAACCTTTTCGACCACTAACATTCTCTCCTTGAGCAATAACAAAATCAACTTGATATTCTTTAATCAGCTTTGGTAAGTATTTTTCAACTGTAATTATTCCAGGAAGTCCAAAAATGTCACCTAAGAATAAAACCTTAATTTCCATAACATCTCCTTTATAATATATATTGTAATTATAAAAAATAAAAAGAATTAAGCAAGTTTAATGCTTACTAAATTCTTTTACTTTATTATATATTTCATGATATATCTCAGAATTAGTTAATAAATAATCTCTTAAATTCTTTTTACCTTGTGCAATATTTTGTCCGTTATATCCATATCAAGCACCTTTTTTATCTAAAATTTCTTTATCTGTTGCTAAATCGATAATTTCTCCTACTCTATCAATTCCTTTGTCAAAGTAAAATTCGCTTTGACCAGTTTTGTATGGAGGTGCTATTTTATTTTTAACCACTTTAAATTTAATTTCTGCACCAATTATTTCTTTATCTTCAACAATTGCTTGTCCTTTGCGAACTTCTACACGAATACTTGAATAAAATTTTAAAGCACGACCTCCTGGTGTTGTTTCAGGGTTACCAAAAATTACACCTACTTTTTCTCTAATCTGATTAATAAAAATAATTGTAGTTTTATTTTTATTTAAATTTCCAGTAATTTTACGTAATGCTTTCGACATAAGGCGAGCCTGCGCTCCAATTTGTTGGTCAGTCATTTCTCCATTTAATTCAGCCTCAGGCACTAACGCTGCAACACTATCAACAACAATTAAGTCGATATTTCCTGTTTTAGCTAAAATATCAACTATTTCCATCGCTTGTTCTCCGCTGTCAGGTTGTGAAAGTATTAAATTATTAACATCTACTCCAATTTTTTGAGCAAACAAAGGATCAATTGAATGCTCAGCATCTATAAATGCCGCAACCCCACCTAATTTTTGAACTTCTGCAACTGCATGCAAAGAAAGCGTTGTCTTTCCACAACTTTCAGGTCCATAAATTTCGATAATGCGTCCTTTCGGATAACCTCCACCTAATAAGGTATCTAAAGTAATACTACCTGTGCTAAAAGTTTCAATCGCTAAATCAGGAACATCTCCTAACAACATAATTGATTCTTTACCAAATTTTTTTTCTATTTGATGAATCGTAGTAGAAATGATATCTTTATTATTTTCCATTTTTCCTCCTACTTTATTAATAAAAAAATCGGTAAATGCAAACTAAAAAAGAACAAAAAATGAACTTTTATTATAAATTGATACAATAAAAAATAATTACCTTAGTAATTATTTTTTTGAATATTGAATAATTTTTTCTATTAATTCATCTTTTTCAATATCTTCGTGTCCATAAATATTTAGTTTTGCTGCTATTTTATGTAATTGACTTAACGGTAATTTTGAAAGTCTTTGATATTCTTCACTTTTTTCTGGTTTTTCACTTGTTTGTGTGTTTGAACTTGTTGTAGTTTGATTAGCACCTTGAGCATTTGCACCAAAAAATGGAGCAAAAATTTCTTGGAAATTACCACTCATTTTCATATTTTTTAAATTTTCTTCTATCACTCTGTTTCTCAAAACGTAGCCTTCAAAGTAAATAAACATCTTTCTTAATTTACTTACTTCTCTGCCTGGAAAAAATATAATAAGTAAATATAAAACTGCTAAAATAACATTAGTTACAACCATCATTATCGCAACATTGTAATCACTAAAACCTTGAAAACCAAAGAAATTTCTAATATTTATAAAAAAGACAATAATATTATAGATAGCGGTAAATCACATCCCCATTAAGGCTAAACCGTTTAAGTATTTAAAATTGCGATTTTTAAAAGCTTTAAATACCGAAATTACAAAAAACACAACAAGCGTAAATAAAAATATAGTTAAAAACGAATTAGTTGTAAGATTTCTTATAAAATCTGATTGAACATATTCAGAAATATTACCAGTGGGAAAGTTTGAATTAGATTCTGCTATTTTCTTATAAATTTCAGTTTGTAAATCAAAATAACCCGCTTTATCAACAGCGACATAAATCACCTGAATTAAAGAAATTGCAGCCACTAAACCAATAACAATAATATAAAAAATAATTCACAAATTAGATTGCTTTTTAAATTTTTGTCATAAAGTTTCAGTGTTATCTATTTCATCTCAGTTTAAATTTCTTCAATTAATCATTATTTCCTTTCGTTTCGTGTTCTTGAATAAATTTTTCAAAATTAAATTCTGCTACCCGAAATTTGTCACCCGGTTTGCTATAAAACTCTAAATATTGTTTAGTTATAGGATGTTCGAATTCCAATTTATAAGCATGCAAGCGTTGTCCGTTGTCATCAATTGCTTTTCCATATACTGGATCTCCATAAACTGGATTTCCAATGTATTTTAAGTGCACTCTGATCTGGTGAGTTCTTCCGGTTTCCAATTCACATTGAACTAAAGATTTTGGCATTGAATCTATATAAAAAGTTTTTAGCAAATTAATATGTGTAATTGCTGGTTTAGAATTAATATTAGTAATTGTCATTTTTTGACGATCTATATTAGAGCGACCAATCGGTAAATTTAACAACATTTTTTTATTTTCAATAATTCCATCACATATTGCAAGATATTTACGATTAATTTGATGTGTCACAAATTTTTCAGATAACAACTGATGTATTTGATTATTTTTGGCAATAATTAATAAGCCGCTAGTATCCTTATCAATTCGGTGTACTATTCCGGGTCTTAATAATCCATTTTTATCTGATAGATTATTTTTAAAATGATATAGTAATCCATTTACTAATGTCCCTGAAATATGTCCGGGCGACGGATGTACTACTAAACCAGACGGTTTATTAATAACGCTTAAATACTCGTCATCATAAACAATATCTAATTGCATTTCTTCAGGTTCTACATGAAGAGTTTTATCTAAAACTTTTAATATCTTAATGTGTTGACCTTCTCGCACCATAAATTTAGATTTATTAACTAAAACACCATCAACATATACCACTCTTTGATCAATTAATTCTTTAATATCATTACGTGATATTTCTGAATTATTTGCTATATATTTATCTATCCTTTCTTGATATTCTACGATTAAATATATCATATTAAAAATTATACCAAATTTCAAAATTAGCAAGTTTGAAAATATAGGGTTATTGTATAATATAACTTATGTTAGGTTTTTTAGAAAAGAGAATGCAAAAAGCACTAGAAAAAGTGCAAAAAAAGGTCACTTTAAACGAAGTTGATATTTTAGAAATTACTCGCGATATTAAAATGGGGCTATTAGAAGCCGACGTTAATTTACAAGTTGTTAAAGAATTTATCAATAAAGTCAAAGAAAAAGCTTTGACTGAAAAAATTATTGGACAATTAAATCCGTCACAACACTTTATTAAAATTTTACACACTGAATTAGTTGAGATTTTAGGTGGAAAAGTTAAAGAATTTCAGATTAATAAAAAAACGTATGTTATTATGATGTGTGGTTTGCAAGGGTCTGGTAAAACTACTTCAGCAGCAAAATTAGCATATTGATTTAGAAAGAAAAAAATGGTTCAAAAACCTTTAGTCGTTGCTGCTGATATCTACCGTCCGGCCGCAGTTGAACAATTGGTGACATTAGCTAAAAATATCCAAATCGACTACCACCAAGAGGGAGTTGATAAAAGTGCCGATGAAATTGTTAAAAATGCTTTAAAGGTTGCAAGAGAAAATGATAATGATTTAATTATCATTGATACTGCTGGTCGTTTATCAATTGATGAAAAATTAATGGATGAATTGCGTAGATTAAAGAAAATTTGCAATCCGGATGATATTTTATTTGTAACTGACGCATTAAGTGGTCAGGATATTATTAATGTGGCTAAAACTTTCCATGAAAATCTTAAATTAAACGGAACCATTATAACTAAGTTAGATTCAGATGCCCGAGGCGGCGCTGCATTGAGCTTAAGATATATCTTAAATCTGCCAATCAGATTTATTGGTACTGGTGAAAAAACATCAAATTTAGATCTCTTTTATCCTGAACGTATGGCAGATAGAATTTTAGGTATGGGTGATGTGATGACCTTAATTGAAAAAGCTCAAGATGTTATCGATGAAGATAAAGCAACCAAGATGTTTCATAAGATTTTTAGTGGAAACTTTACTTTAGATGATTTATTAGAGCAAATTAAACAAGTAAAAAACCTTGGTAAGTTCTCTAAAATCTTAAAAATGCTTCCCGGTAATCTCTCTGCAAAAGTAAGCGAAGATCAATTAGATAAAGCCGAAGAGAAAATGTATGTCTATCAAATTTTAATCTCTTCAATGACTAAACGTGAACGTCAAAATCCCAAACTGTTAAGACAAGCATCTCGCAAAGAAAGAGTTTTAAAAGGTAGCGGCCGTAATGCTCAAGAATTTAATAAATTATTAGCAGATTTTGATGCAATGGTAAAAAGAATGAGCGATATGGCTAAATCATTTAAAAGTGGTGGTGGTATAGGTGGTCTTGGCGGATTTGGATTATAATTTTAAAAACAGGGATAATTCCCTGTTTTTAATCACCCCAATACATGTTTTTATCCTTGCATTTTAACGAATTTACCTACCACATAGTGATTTTCGTTTATCAAACATAATTTATAAAAATAATTAAAGCCATTTACTTCTTAAATA
Organism: Mycoplasmopsis mustelae; assembly: GCF_004365095.1. Taxonomy (NCBI): domain Bacteria; kingdom Bacillati; phylum Mycoplasmatota; order Mycoplasmoidales; family Metamycoplasmataceae; genus Mycoplasmopsis; species Mycoplasmopsis mustelae. Next base: position 534,612 of record NZ_SOCN01000001.1, on the reverse strand, counting down.
ATTTATCAAAGAAAGAATCATCTTTTGGTTTATTATTTTTGTTGTATAAAAATGATTGATATAAATCGCTATAATGTATATCCCCATCATTAATTTCTTTAAAATGATAACCTCAAATTACAAAATAAAATATTTTAATTTGTTGTTCGTATTCATCATTAAAATAAGACATAAAGTTATAACCTAGATATGCCTTCTTTTTATTTTCGTTAAAAAAATAAACAAGAAGTTTTTCTTTTTCTGGAATTTCCTCATTTTCACCATTCAGGTAAAAATTATCACCTGATGAATATTTAAATTCATTAATTCATTTAGTTAGATGTGGAAGATATTTTTTTCCTACTTTTTTATAAAAATAAATAAAGCATGTGCAAATAAGTAGTGATAAGGCATAAATACCAACCATTATACTGTAAAATATTATATAAAAAGCACCGCTATTGTTTTCTTTAAGTATCAAATCTAAATAACCAAGGTAAGAAACTAAAATAATAAATACATTTATGAAAATCAAAATAAATATAAAAATTATTAATATACAGCTTTTTCTTTTTCATTTTTTTATTGAATTTTTAAACTCTATAAAACCCTCATAAAATAGCAAATGAGTATTTTTTGCTTCTGGTATCGCCAATAATCTTTGAGTCTTTATAAAAACAAACCTAATAATATATTTTTGAATACTTAATACAATTCCATAAAGACATAAAAGAACAGTAATCATAGAAACTGAAAATATATTAATGATTTCTCAAGCAATTAATAAAACCTCCATATTAGTTTTCTTTAATTATAAAAGTTTACATAATCATTGTATAAACCTTTAAAATAATTTTTATGCATTTCCTTTCTTGATTTATGCATGTTATAAATAAAGAAACCAAAAACACTATAGGCATCATCTTTAAAGAGTTTTTTAAATGTATGTATTCGCAAAAACCTTGAAAAATTATCAAAAATAAAGGTGTGAAAAGGTATATAGTTATTAGGTTTTAAACTATTATTAAAATATATTTCAGAATTTAATAAAGGTTTATTGTAAATAATTTTTGAAAATTTAAACTTTTCTCTAAAATGAAATTTTATCCGATTACAATAAACCAAACATTTAATATACATAAAATATGAAGCAATTAAAGTTATTATAGAGAAAAAAAACATAGGAAGTCAAGCAAGAATGTATGAGGCATTATATTCTAATTTTTCTTGATAAATTATTGATCATAATTCTAACCCTAAAATAATAATTGACCAAAATATACCAATCAGCAATCAAATTAACATCCTTTTATAAAATGAATTTGAATATTTTAAAACCACTTTTCAAAAATCTACAAATTCGTGGTGATATTCATTAGGATTAATATCTTTTTCTCTTTTGTATACATCGCTAATAATAAAATAAAAATATTGAAATTTATAAATATAAAAAGAAGAATAAATCGGATATATAAATAAACAAGTAAATAACAGTAAACCGATTGAAGTGTATAAACCTATTGCGTCCATACTAACCTAAATTATCTTTTTTTGTATGATTTGGTAATTTTCTAATGTATCATACATTTAATCTTGGATTAAAAACTTTCTTCAATCCTCATGAATATAATTTTCAATCAGGTTGTTTTAACATTTCATCAATCGTTAAGATTTCTCCTGTTTTTAAATTTTTAAAGACTTCGTTTCGTCCTCCTATGCCACCTTTGTTATATGGTGCTGTTTGTGGTGTTTCCTTTACGACAACTCATTCTACTTTTTTTATATTTTCTAAATTTTGACTAATCAAATTAAGCCAGTTTTCTAAATTCTGCAAATATGAATTTATCCTGCTTGATTCATTGTTTAATCCAATAATTTCATTTACTGATATTGTGATGTCAGCTATATCTAACGCTATTCCTGGTATTTGTCAAAAAAATCCTTTTCTTAGGTTTTTCAGTCCTTCTTTAAGACCCGAATATCAGAATTTTTGTCCTTTAGAATAATTTCATACAGTGCTAAAAACATTTACTGGAACACTAGTGATGACATCTTTTGAAAAACCATATGCATCCATAAAACCACTATCATATTTTTTTCCTGGTTTAATTAGAAGTTTAATTGAATCCAAATTCTTTACGTATGCCTCTTTTTGCCTTTTTAAATTTTTTATATGAATTGATAAACCAATAGATGCTACGCCAGCGCCAGCAGAAAGAAAAAATGCTAATCCTAAGCTAAAAAAACCTAAAAAAGCAGTTACTATAGATGTTGCTGATGCAGCAATTTTTAAACCGATTGCAACTTTTATTCTATAATTAAGATTTACTATATTATCGTTAATTCCTTTGTATATGATATTGATATTTTTTAATTCGTTTTCTAATTTAAAAAACTGAACTGTTAATTCCTTAGAATTAACTTCATTATTAACAAGATTAACCACATACCCTTTGTCAGACTCTAGAACTGTTCTTGTAATTTTAAACTCTTCATCTTGTTTTTTTGGTTTATTTGTAGCAACTATTTTTGTGAATTCTTTTTTATATGAATTAATATCTTTACTAAAATCACTCACAAATGATTTGTAGGCTTGCTTATTTATTAATTTTCGTGCTTCTTCTGCTTGTAATTGATTTATAAAATTATTTGCTCTATATCCATCTATAATGCTATTGGTAATTTCATAAAAATCATCAAAAGTTATAGTTTCTTTTATAGTCTTATTTACACTTGTTTTTCTCTCAATTATACTATTTGAGATACTATCTATTATATTTTCCTTACCCTTAAATACGTTTTGTGAAAATTGAATCGCTTTACTTATGTCTTTTGATGTCAAATCTTTACTGAATTGTTTTTTAAGTAATAAATCATCTTCAATTTTTGCAGTTTGCGGAACTATTCCCGTTAAGCCACCTAAACCAGAAATAGGTTCACCAATACTAAATAGTAGTTTTTTCATTTATGCTCCTTAATTTAATTTTTATATTTATAATACATTAAATTATGAAATTCACTAATGTATTTTGCTTTAGTTTAAAAAAGCAGCACCGTCCTAGAAATTTTGGTGCTGCTTTTTTTAAATAAAACTAATAAAAAGCGAAACCGTTCCTTTAACAAGAAAATTTTGTTGTTTTTTACTAATGAGTAATGCATCTCCTGTTTTTATAGGAATATTATTAATATAACCAGTACCATCAAAAACAACAACTTCCACACAATGTTTAGCATTATTTGTTGAAATTACTTCTTGTTGGTTTTTTAAATTCAGCTTAGTAAGTTTAAAATTCTCGGTTTGGTAAAAATTATTAGTAAGTTCTTTTTGTATTTTAACTTCTAAATCAAGGTTCATTGTATCTATTGATTCTTTAATATGAATTTCTCTTTTATTTCCGTTTATGTCTCTACGTTCATAGTCGTATAAGCGAAATGTTATATCACTAGATTGCTGTAATTCAAACACCATTGTTTCTGAAGGGATACCATGGATTAAACCAGCTGGTATATAAACAAAATCATCTTTTTCTAGTTTAATTTTATTTAAATATTTTTCAATTAAATGACTATTAATTGCTTCCAATATTTCTTGCCTTTTATTTGTGTTTGTTCCTAATATAAATGGTTCATCACTAGTTTTTAGAACATACCAGCATTCATTTTTACCTAATGAATGATACTTTTTTGCATATTCATCATTAGGATGTACTTGAATACTTAATGGTGTCTTTGCATCCAAAAATTTAATTAAATGAGGATATTCAAAAGTTTTTGACTCCTCTATAGAAAGATTAAAAAACTCAGGATTATGTTTTATAAAATCGCTTAATTTTTCATTTGTTGATTTTACTATTGATTCACAATTTTTAATCACAGAAATTAATCAAGCCTCACCTACTTTTTCTTTTAAATGATACATTTTTTGTAAATTATCATTAGCTCATAAGGTTGGTTTAAAAAAGGGTTTCAAAAAGATAATGTTAGACATTTTGATTTATTTTTTTATTAAACTGTGAATTAGCAAATAATGCAGTTACTATATAAAGCAGTACCGACAAAATTAACAAGAAAATTCCATAAATAAATTCGGAAATATTAATGATTTTTTTACCATTTTTTATTGCGTTATTTACAAAATTTATATATTGTTGTGAACCTAAAACAGTTAAAACAATACCAATAATAAGAGCGATTGTTGTAACTGATAGCAAAACAATTAAGATAATTTTATCTTTTGAAAGTTTTTTTATCATTTCTACCTTTCTTAAAGTTAATTTTTGATAAAGCCATTGATAATTTAGATAAACTTTTAATTTCTTTTTCTTTTCAAAAACCATAAATTAAAGCAGTAATTATCATACCAATAATAATTGCAATAAAGTAAAATAAAATTCCTAATCCTGTTCCATGTGTGTGTGAACCTACCGCACCCAAAATAGCAACAATTGGTCCACCGTGTGCAGCAGCATTTGTAACGCTTAGAACACCTGCTAAACCACCAGCAACAGCGGAACCAATAACATTAGCAACTATCACGCGCTTAGGATCGGCCACAGCAAATGGTATTGCTCCTTCTGAAATTCCTATAAATCCCATCAAAATCGCAGACGCACCTAATGACTTTTCATTATTATTGAATTTCTTTCTAAAAATAATAGTTGCTAATCCCATCCCTAATGGCGCAACAGGAATTGCTGCCCCTACCATACCCATTGGTTCAAAAATATTTTGAGAAACCAAAGCTGTTGATGTTAAAAAAGCAACTTTATTAATGGGACCACCCATATCAAAACCAGCCATTGCACCTAATAAAATACCCAATAGTAGTGCAATTCAAATTCCTATATTATTATCGCTGGTAAATACAGTTTTTAACGCGGCAATAAATTTATCCATAACATAACCAATTGGAGCACCCACTACAAAAATTACAATTAATGAATAAAATAAAGTCACTCCAATTGGTATAACAAACATTGGTATAATAGCACTAATAGATTTTTGTATCCTAAATGATGTTAACCATTTTACTGTATAACCGATAAGTAGTCCAAAAAGTATACTCCCAATAAACCCTAATGGTGTAACCGCTGAAATTCCTCCGATACTAAAAAATAAATCACTTTTATTCGCTATAAAGCTTACAACAAAAGCGGGCATTAATGCTCTGCTCGGCCGGCAATAGAATATGCTATATAAGCACCTAAAGCACCAATCATTAGAGTAAATGAAACAACTCCTATTTGCAATAACCATCACAAGAAATCACCTTTTGGTGCTTCAGTATTATTTCCATAAATACTTTTTCCTAAACCTAAGGAAATAGCAATCATTATCCCACCAAAAATAACATATGGAATCATATATGAAATTCCTTTAATAATATGTTTTAAAATACCTTGTTTAGTAGTATCATATGTTTTTTCTACTTTGTTATTACTATAAAAAACTGGTGATTTTAATGCTTTGTTAATTACTTCTTCGGTTTTGTGGATAGCTTCTTTCGTAGAAGTAACATAAACTTTTTTGTTATTAAACTCATCTAACGGAATCTTTACATCTGAAGCAATAATAACAAATTCTGCTTCAGCAATGTCTTGGTTTGTAAGTTGATTTTGAACTCCTACCGAACCACGTGTTTCAATTTTTGGTTGATATCCAAGTTCTATCAATTTTTTGGTCAAAGTTTCGGCAGATAAATATGTATGTGCAATACCTACAGCACAAGAAGTAATACCCACTACTTTTTTACCTGATATAACTGAATTTATATTATTTTTCTCTTCATTTATAAACAAACTAATTAGTTGATAAATTTCATTTTTATCAATCGAAGTTTTTAGAATATTTATAAGATTTTCATTCAATAAAATAGTTGAAACTTTAGTTAAAGTTTGCATATGTAGATTATCTTTATTTTCTTTTGGAATTAAGATTACAAACATATATTTAACATCACTTTGATCAAATGTTTGCCACTTTAAAGCATTGGTTGATCTAATAAAGAATAAAGCAGGCCGTTTAATTGCATCGGATTGACAATGTGGAATCGCAAAACCCTTTTCCATCCCGGTTGAAAATTCATTTTCTCTTTGTATTAATGCTTTCAAAACTACATCTTTTGACTCGCTTAGTGATAGTTGAACTGCTTTAGAAGCGATAAAATTTAATACATCTTCTTTGGTGTGAAAATTTTCTGCTTCAAAAATATATTCAGTTTTAAATACTTGCATTTATCCTCCTGTATTTGTATTTTAACCTTTAATACAATACATAAGAAGCAAAAGAAAAAAATTTTGATATTTTTTAAAATATTAGAAAATTATTTTTTATTTCAAAATTCTAAAACTTTAATATTTTCAGCATATTTTGCTTCAAAATCTGAAACTTTATTGCGCTGAATAAACAAAAAGAGTAAATCAGCAATAAATTGTTGATTGATTTTAGATGAAATAGAAACAAATCTTCTATTTTGTTCCAAAGTTGAATATAGTATAACATTGTCTAATTTATTTTTAATTTGTTTGTTTGCTGTTATCAATCAAAATTTGATTTTATACAGTACAAAGAGTTCAATTGCAAATTTAATTTCTTTAGTATCACATGATTTAGAAAATAAAATGACTAATTTATTTTTAATATCTTTTTGACTACTTGTTAATAATAAAGAATGAAAATCGCGAAACGCTATTGCGTTAATTCCGATTTTTGCTAAATTAATACCCAATTCAGAGGCAGATAAATAAGAGGAACCAGCACCATATAAATAAATTCGTTCGCTATCTAAAATACTGTTAATTGCTCTATTTATTTGATTTAAATCAATTAAATGTGAGGTTTTTGAAATTGATTCGCGGTAAAACAAAAATAATTGTTTTAATATTATCTTTTGATAATCAATATTTTCGGTGTTTTTAATATCTGTATTTAGAAAATTATGATACACAAAAAATTGCATATCTTTTAGCGAATCAAAATTTAATTTTTTAACAAGCTTTGAAATCACCGACATCGAGATATCTACCTTATTTGCTAACTGTTTAATAGAACACTTATAAAATTCTTCAGGGTAGTTAGAAGCATAATTAATTAAATTTAATTCGGTTTTTGTTAATTTATCAAGTTGATTTTTAGAAAAAAATGTAGTCAAAAGTTTATTCATATTACTATTATAATATAACTTTTTTGTGTTTTAATAAGTGTGAATAGTTTACTTAGATAATTTGCAAAATAAATAGTAAATTTAATAATATTAAATTTTTATATTATAATAATATATAATAATGTATATAAAAAGTTAATGAAAAATACAATGCTATTATTACAAAAAACCCAAAACAACATTATAAAATTAAAATAAAATAATGTTGTTTTGGGTTCAAATTTGTCTCTCTTTCAAAAAAAGACAATAAATCCTAATAGTTTATTTTGATTGTTTGTGATTAGGATTTATTTGATTTGATCTATTATCATTATTTTTCTTAAAATCACTATTATTAGGGTTTTTAACATCTGATCTTTGATCATTTGGCTTTTTATTACTAAACATATTACCTCCTTTCTATAGTTGTTTTATTAAACAACTATTTAATAATTATGATATACATTATTATATATTACCATCAGACATTAAATTAAACACAATTAATCCTTTTATTAAACAAGTCTAATTACTTAGATTTAACTAATAGAAGGATTTTTTATTATGAATACATTAGCAACCTGAAAAGAATTAAAAGACTTATTCAGAACCAACAAAAAACAATTAAGAAAATATTCAAAGAAAACGAACTCTCTGATTTATACCAATCGCTCTTTTTGATGTGTAGCAAAACCGAAAGCAGTGAATTTGAACGCAATTTTTCAAAAACATTTTTATGCGATGGAGTATTAAAACAATTATTAGCAATTAATACATCAAAGTTAAAAAGTCGTTTAAATTTAGAAATTAATGATGAAATGTGTCAATTAGACAACATCTGATGTGATGATTTCGTTGATAACTTAGATACATTATATTCAACCTTTCTTACTAATACATACCTTGAAAATTTAATAAGTTTTAGCCACTTTCTTAATTTCTTAAAGGCATACATCCGCGAAATTAAACCACACCAACAAGAGATGATCAACATGTGTTTGCCATTTTTAGATGATATGGTTGAAGAAGTAAATAAAGGAATAACACATAACAAAAAATGAAGATTTATTGATTTCTATGATAGATTAATTTTTATCATTAACGAAAACTCATTTTTAGTCAACATTAACGAACAAAGTTTTAAAAAGTTTATTTGTGAGACACTTTTTGATTTTATTATTGTGGTGAATTTAGTAGCAATGCACACTTATTGAAAGAGTTAATTTATTTAAGATGTTAAAAGATTTCTATCAAAATCACCCGGTTTTAACTTTTTGAAATTTAAATAATAAAACAGTCAAACAACACAAATTTAAAAATTTTATGACCTTGCAATTAACAAAAGGAACGGAACACTAACAAAGTTAAAGTCCCCCACAGAAGTAAGTTAATAAAATACTTAAAAAAAGTAAGATGCCATTATTTGCTACATTTATGTTAATCTCATTCAATTAGAAATTTAAAAAACTAAATAAACAATATAGATGAAATGCAAAAAGAAATTAAAAATAATCTTGTTAGTTTAAAGATTTTGTTAATATTAACATATACATTTTTTTGAAAAATCATATTGTAATTTTGACACTTTAATCACACTTTTTATCTTAAAGTTTTTCTTACTAATTTTATTTTTTGTAATAAAAGAAAAGCAAATTAAAATAAATGAAAATAATTAAAAAACGTTTTATTTATAAATTTTTTAATCTATTTAGATAACTTTTAAACATCAAATTCCATATCAAACTAAAAATTCAAAATGTGTGCACAAAATCCTTTTATTTACTTAAACAATAAAAATAATTTATTAGAATTATTATATGACTAATAAATTTAAGAAACTATTTTTAATAACAACCGCTTCAATAAGTTTTTTTACACCGGCTCTCACTATAGCATGTGGAGAAGTATCAAAAAATAACAACACCAATCCACAAAAGAAAGATTTGCTACAACAATTCAAAGTTACGATGACTAATTTTGAACAACTTAAAGATATAGTAGCTAAACTACATGAGGATTCAGAATTAGATGCGAACAGTTTAATTGATAATAGTTTAAATGAGGCTCAAAATGCTTCAATTACTACAAGCGATTTATTTAATAATCCAAACGTAAATTTAGATATCGCTAAGAATAGTTTAAATAATTTGCAAACTAAGATCACTAACACCAACACTTTAATTAGTCAATTTAACGACATAGTTAATAAACTTAATTCTAATTCACCAAAATACAACAAATTAAACAATGATTTTGCACAAATGCAATCCGTTAAGGATTTGATGAATAAACTTAGTCAACTTACAGAATTTATTCAAAACTTTCAATTCTCTGTTGATAAACTAAACAAAATATTTAATAATTTAGAAAAAGAATATAAAGACGTTCTTCAAACAGTAGATGAAACAACATATCAAACAGAACTTTTAAAGCACTTTAAAAACAAACTTAATGAATTAAAAACATTAGTAAATAGTTATGCGAATTTTCTTTCAGACAGCCAAGATTCAGTGAATAAGAAGAAATTAATGGATCAGGTAAAACAAGTAAATGATGTATTAGATCAAAATAAGACAATTAATGAATTAATTAATTTTAACAATTCATTAGAACAAACTTTTAACGCTGTTAAAAATGATATTAAAAATTTACAACCTCACAAAGAAGAACTTTTAGATGCTAAATTAGCATTGTTAATGGTTATTAAAGAAGCTAAAAACTTTAATTTACCAGATACCGATGAACTTAACTATAGAATTTTTTATCAAAAAGTTAAAGAATTTCCCGAAAATTATCGAACCGCAGAACAAGAAATAAATAAAACCAACGCAACCGTGGAAGAATTAAAAAATGCTACAAAAACTTTAAAGAATACATTAACTGACTTTAAAGCAGAAATCCAAGCAAATTTGAACCCCGATACTGCTAAACAGGTGGATTATTCAAATCCATTAATTAGAAAAGAAAATATCAGCGACCAAACAATATACGATAAAATCCAAGAAAGACTAAAAGCTAAAAATGGTGTTTTTCCAGGTATACAAAGGTATCGCACAACTTCTACATTTGGTATTGCAACAGGCGGAAATAAAGAAGACAATCAATTCTTTATAATAAAAAATGGTTTAAACATTAATTGGTTATCAAATGATGGACAACCAATTAATCAAAATAATGTTAAGTTTACAAATTCAACTTGAGACGAAGAAACTAAAACATTAACCTTTATATACAAAATCGTTGGAATGCCCGAAGCGCCCGCAATGAAACAAATTATTACTTTACATAACATAACAAAACCACAAACATCAAAAAGCATCAACAATCAACCAACAAAAACAAATAAGAATACAACAAATCAAACTTCAAACCCTACCGACAGCACAAGTCAACCTGCACCAGCAGAAAATACAAATCAAACACAAAACAGCAGTAAAACAACTACTGAGCAAAAAACAAACACAACCCAAACTTCCGCAAGTTCTGAGACATCAAACACCAATACTCAAACTAGCGAACAAAACCAAGGAAATTCAGAACAAACACAAGCAAGCCAACCCGCTGAAAATTCAACCACAAATAACAACCTACAACAAACAAAAGAAACAAAATCACAAATATAAGAAGATCTCTACAAAAATTCCTTAGTAAAAAACAGATATAATTGATTAATTGATATCTGATAAAACTAAAGCATATATTATCATACAAAAATAAAATAACACAAATTTGCTAGGTTTAAAAGAATAAGCAGAAATCGGTGGTTTTGGTATTAATAGGAAAAATAACAAACCTAATTATTCAACTTTTTGTTATTAAATAGCAAATAACAAAAAATTCAAAAACACTAGTAGTGATACTCATAATAAATTCACAAAATTTCCTTGAATTCAAACACTCAATTATTAACATTCATTTATTAATCAGTAAATTCTGATAAAGTTTATCAACAGCATTTTTTTATAGACAATATAGAACTAAAAATTTCTCAAAATTAGCTTAAAGAGCATTCAAAAACACAAGAAAGATTAACCTTGTGTTTTTGTTATATATTTTTCTAAGTATTCGCCGATTGTTGCGCTATTATGATTACCAATTATCACATCAGCAACTTTAATCAAATCACTAGTAGCATTTTGCATCGCTACGCCAATTTTGGCTTTTAAAACCATTTCAATATCATTACCACTATCACCAAAGGCAATTAAGTTATTTGTAGTTAAATTCAATAAATTCAAAACATATTCAATCCCAATTAACTTAGATGTGTTAATTGGGTTAACATCAGTATAAATAGAATTAGTAAGATAAATATTACAATCAAATTTTTTCAACATTACCCTAGTTAAATCAGTAATCTGTTTTGCTTGATTTAATGGATTACGTAACGCAATTTGAGTTAGTTTAGTTCGAGATAAATCAACTATCTCTTGCATTTGATCAAGATTAATTTGATTAAAAATATTCATATCCATTATATTGGCATCAGTCATTCAGGCAGGCACTTTATTATCAGGTAATGCGGTCGCATTATAATCAGCAGAATCAATTGTTATAATCAATTTATGATCTAATGCAATTTTACGCATATAAGGAAAAATTGCCTTATCTAAAGTATTAATTATATAAGTAGTTTGTTTTTTAACATCATAAATACAACTACCATTAGAGCATACTAAGTAGTCAACATAATCAATAGTTTTATTATTTAGCAAGGGTAAGGTTTTAGCTACTCCGCGCCCAGTAGCAATTACATTAATGTGTCCAGATTGTTGTATTTTTTGCATTATTTCAAGAGTATAAGAATGCACACTATTATCTTTTTGAAGTAAAGTTCCGTCTAAATCAAAAGCAAAAACATAAGGTTCAAAATGCATTATTTAATAAATCTTGCTCCATTCATATATGGTTGCAACACAGTAGGAATCGAAATGCTTCCATCTGGATTTTGATAAATTTCCAATAACGCGGCAATAACACGGTCAACCGCTAACCCAGATCCATTTATAGTGTGTGCATAGTGTACTTTTGATTCTGCATCACGATAACGAATCATCGCACGACGTGCTTGAAAATCACCAAAATAACTAACACTAGACACTTCTCGATAGCGTTGTTCGGATGGAAGTCATAATTCTAAATCAGTTGTAAACATAGATGAAAATCCTAAATCTCCGCCACACAAGATAACTGCACGATATGGAATTTCTAACGCCTCTAAAACGCTGCGCGCATCATCAACTGTTTTTAAATACTCATCTCAAGCAACATCCTTATTAGTTATTTTAACTAATTCTATTTTTTTAAATTGGTGCTGTCTTAAAATCCCTTTGGTATCCTTACCAGAACTACCTGCTTCAGAACGAAAACATTCCGTATATGCCGTAGCTTTAAATGTAGTAGATAAATCAATAATTTCATTGTTATAAATATTAGTTAATGTAACTTCGGCAGTGGGAATTAAATACTCATTAGCGCCGCTGATTTTATATAAATCATCAACAAATTTTGGCAACTGTCCAGTACCATATAAAATATGCTCTTTAACTATTACAGGCGTATTAAATTCTTGATAACCTTTAGAAGTGTGTAAATCTAACATAAAATTAATTAAAGCACGCACTAATTTAGAGCCTTGATTTTTATAAATAACATAACGCGAACCAGATAACTTAACCGCTCGTTCAATGTCTATAATGTCTAAGTCTTTAGCAATTTCATAATGCGGCTTGATATCCTTAACTAAACCACGACCTAAATTAGCAAATTCATATAAAACTTGATTATCATTTTCGTCCGAACCAACTGGTACAGAATCTAAAGGAAGATTGGGAATTGACAATAACATCTCATTAATTTTAGTGTTTAAACTATTTGCATGTTGATTTAAATTTACTTCATCTTGCTTGATTTTAACAATTTCTTGTTTTAGTTGCTCTAGTCTTATTTTATCATTCTTATAAAATTGAAATTGTTTAGAAAGCTGTGAGAGTTTGCTTTTTGCATTTTGTGCGTCAGACATGCTTTGACCTCTTTGCTTTGCTAAATTTAAAAATTTATCAAAAAAGCTCATATCAAACCTGCGTTTTTGTAAACCTTTTTTAACTTTATCGACGTTACTTAAAACATATTTTATATCCAACATAAGACCTCTAACTTTCTTTCAAATTATACACTTTTAAACCTGTTTTTAAAAGTATAATTCTAATTTTTAACGCTACAGTATAGCACTTTTAGTTATTTAAAGTTTGCATTTATTAAAAAAATCTTTTATTGTATAATATTAACACGCTTATATTCTTAATATTAAAGTAAAATGAAGGAGGAAACATGAGTAAACGTACATATCAACCTAATAAACGTAAACATGCAAAAATTCATGGCTTCAGAGCAAGAATGAAAACAGCAAACGGAAGAAAAGTATTAGCAGCAAGAAGAGCTAAGGGTAGAAAAAGATTAACAGTTTCTGACAAATAATAAACTTTCAATTTTCAATGAAAAAAAAATACCGACTTAAAAAAAATTGAGATTTTCAAAAAATAATAAACAACAATAAATCTCTTCAAAATAAATATTTGGTTGTTTATTATCAAAAAAGCAATAGTTTTCATATCGGAATAACTGTTCCAAAAAAATTTGAAAATTCTGTTGGTCGTAATTTTAACAAAAGACAACTTAAAGCAATCATTCATCAAATTAATTTATATGATTTAAATTATGATTTTGTAATAATTGCTCGCAAAGAGTTTTGTAATAGCGATTTTGCTACCAAAAAAACCGCAATCGCAAAACTCTTTGAGAAATTTAGGGATAATGAAAAAAACAAATAATTTTAGTTATTTTACCCAAAGTGGTAAAGATGAAGAAAAAAAGAAAGAAAACCTAAAGAAAATCTGAAAATGAATTAAAATGGTTTTATATGCACTATTATTTGGTTTAACCATCACAGGATGTGTGCAATCGTTCGCATTAAAAAATTCATCAAGTGTAGGTAATAGTATTGAATTTTATTTAAACGACAATCAAGTTGCACCACGCGTAAATACATTGGTAGAAAGAAAACAAGATACCAATATCAATTACATTGATAATGACGGAAAAACCATTAAAGATGCTCAAAAAGATCAAACTTTTTCAGTTCCGGTTTCTGTTCTTTCTGTGAATTCTGACATAAACACCTTAGTTAATAACCGTGATATCTTACAAAAACTAAAAGAGCAGACCGAAAGAAATGATGGTAAATACGCTGAACCTAAACAATACTATACAGCATTTGCTTTAGATGTAAAAAAAGAAACTGCAGAACGTTTAGGTTATAAATTAGCTGTAGCTTATACAGAAAAAGAACACGCTAGTTATGGATTAATTACAAACAAAGAAGAATCACAATTCCTTTACCGTGCTAATACTTCAAAAAAATACGAATATTTTAATAATATTCAAAACATTGTTTTACTTGATTTTCCAAGTAGTGCAAACGACAAAACAATTCGTTTAAAAACTCATAAAGCAAACGGAACAAACACAAATATTAACGATGTTGATGCAAATAAAAACTTTACTTTATTAAGTTTTAGCGGTCTTCAAAGCATTCCAAAATATGAAGGTACTGCAACTTTTAAAGATAAAACAGGAAATGAAAAAACTATAAAACTTCTTAATGTACAATTTGCTCGTGATATTTTACAAACCCTTTATAATTATTCATTCGGTCCAAATAGCGCATTTGTTAATAAATTAAACGAATCCGTTCTTAGAGAAAACAAAGAAAATGAAGCAGGATATAATACATTTAGTGATTATCTTATCTTCTTGGGTAAAAAACTTCAAGCACAGCAAGATATTGAAAAAATACAACAATTAAAACAAGACGTTAGTTACAACATCGAATTACTAAATGCAGATCAACAAACTCAATTTAAAAACGAATTGAAACAAGCAAATAATAACGAAAGTCAACTACAAACTTTATTAAATAAAGTTAAAGAAGAATTTAATAAACTTTCCGATGACCAAAAAACCAAAAATCTTGCTAAAGTAACCAAACCTGTCGATATTCAACCACAAGGAATTAAAATTTCACAGGTAGAGAAAAGTTTAATAGAAGTTTATCAACAAACCATGCAAGAGTATCTATCACAAGTAGGATTGATAAATAAGGCTGATTTAAGAAAATTTGACGCAACCTCAACTATTAAACGCGCAAGCAAAAGCGAAGCAGAAAAATATAACTGACAAAAAAATATTTTAATTCATTTAGGTAATAACAACAAACAAAATATTTATGATATCAATATGCCAATGCGTGGCGATTATCCAAGCCAACCAATCACCAACTGGGGTGAAGCTTGAAAATATGGGCCATTTTATGGTTTATTAGTTTATCCATTGGCCGCACTAACTCAAGCCATGCGTCAAGCAATCCCTGACTGATATGGTTGAGGTTCAATTATAGTTATTGTCATTGCATTAGTTATTACCAGATTTTTAATGTTTCTTGTAACATTTAAATCAAAAGTTACTCAAAGTGTTCAAGAAGGATTAAGATCTAAAAAAGCCGCTATTGAAGCTAAATATGCAGGCTTTGAGAAAAATAAAGCAATGAAGATGAAAAAAAATCAAGAAATTCAGGCTTTATATTCTAAATATAACATAAATCCAATGGATCAATTTGGTAGTTTATTACTTACCATGCCTGTATTTTTGGCAATGTGACGGGTGATCCAAGGTATCCCTGAAATTAAACAAACAGTTTGATTAGGATTGAATTTCTCTTCATTATCATGATCTAAAATTATGAGTGGAGAATTTATTTATGCTTGAATCTTAATTCTCACCATTGCAATTCAAGTTCTATCTCAAATTCTTCCTAAACTATTAGATCGTCGCAAATTTAAGCGCGCAACTACCGTTTCAGAAGCACAAGCACTCAAAAAATCTGAACGAACTCAAAAAATTATGGTAATTGTATTTGCTGTAATTACCGTACTATTCTCTGTCGGAGTACAAGTATACTGATTATTTGGTGGACTTTGACAAATTCTAGAAGTATTATTCTTACATCGCCTTAAAAAAACTAAATGATTCAAGAATAAATATTCAAAACGAATGCTCAAAGCTACAACATAATAAATTCATAAGTAAAACACCAATGTTAATTATTGGTGTTTTCTTGCGTAAAAATTTGTTAAAAAATGGCAGGAGTAGCAGGATTCGAACCCACAACACACGGGGTTGAAGCCCGTTGTTCTACCGTTGAACTATACTCCTAACATTGATATGTATTATATTATAACATAATTTAACAAGATTTAAAACAAGGTATCTAATAATACCTTGTTTTAAATATTTATTGAATAATTTTAATTAGCTTTTTGGCTGTACGATTTTTAAAGTATAAAGTATTACTTAACAGTAAAATGTTTGAAATAATCATAATAATTGCCGCTAATCAAGGTAATATGATACCGCTAATAGCTAGTGGAATTGCTAAGAAATTAAATACAAAAGCTCACACAAAATTAATTTTAATAACCTTTAGTGTTTCTTTAGCTAAATAAATTGCTTGATATACAGTGTGTAATTCATTAGTCATTAATGAAATATCTGCTGAGCTATTTACTAAGTCTGAACCACTAGAAAAGGCGATTCCTAACGATGCTTGCTTAATAGCCAAAATATCATTTAAACCATCACCAACAAAAATGGTTTCGCCTTTTTTGTTGTATTCTTTTATAAGTTCTAATTTTTCCTCTGGCCGAAGTTGTCCGTGGTGGTGTTCAATATTTAATTCTTGCGCTATTTGACTAACAACCTCATTATTATCACCTGAAGCTATAACAATCTCTAAACCTAAATCATGAAATTTTTGAATAATTTTCTTAGCGTCAGGTTTAAGTTTATCACCTAATGCATAAACTAAAACTACTTCCCGATTTTTTGCTAATGCAACATAACTAAATGATTCAAAGTTTGCTATCTTAACTTTATCTAAAAAACCTTTATCAAGCATTTTTTTATAAGAACCTAACTCGTAGGTATCCTGATCATATTGACCAGTAATTCCATAACCTGGAATTTCTTGTTCATTTGTTATCACAATTCTTGTATTATCAGCTTCTAGATTCGCAATAACTTGTGAAAGCGGGTGGTGTGATTTGCTAGCTAAACTTTCTGCAATAATTTTAAAATTTTCATCCCCTAAAACTTTTTGAATTGTTGGTTTTCCTTGAGTTAAGGTACCAGTTTTATCAAAAATAAGATATTTAGCTTTTTTAAGTTTTTCATAAACATCAGCTGATGAAAATAAAATCTTGTTTTTAGAAGCTAACCCACTTGCAGCATAAATTGCGGCTGGTGCAGCAATTCCAAACGCACAAGGACACGCAATCACAACTACCGAAACGCCAATTTTAATTCCATAATATATTCCGCTTGTTTCATTATCAAAATAGTTTGGTCAGCTAGTTTTATCAATCGAGTATAAAATTGAGGTTCAAATAATAAAACTAATTGCAGCAATTGATAAAATACTTGGAATAAAATATTTAACTAATTTATCTGCTAAACGTTGAATTTTTGAAGTTGAATCAACTATATTTTCTAATTTATCAATAATTTTTGTTAAGGTAGAATCCTGCATTTTTTTTTGAACTTGAATTTTTAGTGATGTTGTTAAATTGATTGCGCCCGAAACAACATGATCTCCAGGCTCAACAAACTTAGGTAAGGGTTCTCCGTTTATTGCAGCCATATCTAAATCTGAACTATTTTCTATAACAACACCATCAACCGGGACGTTTTGTCCTTTTGGTAGCAAAATAATATCACCAACTTTTAATGAACGAGTAGGTACTTGTTTTGTACCACCGTCCGCTTGTACTAAAATTGCAGTACGATTTTGTAATTGTAATAATTCTTTTATACCAATACTTGATTTACGCATTAATTTATTTTCTAAGTAATGACCTATTCCTATAAATGTTAATAAAGCCGAAGGTACATCCCAAAAGTACATATCTATGCCTGAATAACCCTTTGTAGAAAGTGTAATAATAGTAAGAATCAATGAATAGAAGTATGATAAATGAACTCCGATAGCTATCAGTAAGTCCATACTTACGGAACCTTTAAATAATCGTCAATAATTTTTAAAGTAACCAACCGATGTTACAAATACTAAAACACTAGCTAATGCTGCCACCAGCAAGAATACTCATTGTTGACCATTAGTTGTAAAGATATCAACCGCAGAACCTGTCTTTGACTTATTAATTTGCATACTAATCAAACTTGTAACTAAAATCGCGAATGTTGGGATAAAAATAGCGACTTGAACTATTAGATTATTTTTAGGAGTTCAAAGCCAATTAAAGAATTTTCTAAAAACCATTTTATTAATAGGGTTCTGCATCATATCCTGCTTGTTTTGCTAATTTAATAATTAATTCATCTGGATATTTTTCTTCATCTGCATCAACTTTAAGCATTTTTTCCATTAAATTAACTGAATATTTAATTTCTGGATAATCTTTAAATTGTTTATCAATGTGTGATTTACATGACGCACATGAAACATTAACAGTAAAATAACGTGTCATACGTTTTCTCCTTTTAGACAAATTTGGATAACATAATATTTATATGTATCAAGGATTGCAGATATTTCAAATGTACGAAATGAAATAACCTACAATTCTACATAATATCATAATACAAAATAAAATTGATAAAAGTAAAAAAATGCTTTTTTAGATCTATTTTATGCAAAATTTCATTTTTTGATTTTAATAAAAAAATTAAAGCTTTCTAATAAAATTGCTTTAATTTTGATGTAATTGTTTCATTTTAATTTGTATAATGTCAACGACGTCTTTAACTGTTTTTAAATTCAAGAGTTCTTCATCAGAAATACTAATTTTATATTCTTCTTCTAATTCAATCAGTAACTCTGCAAAATCTAGCGAATCAATATTTAGTAAATTTAATTCATCTGATTCATTAACTTTCTTTTTTGATAATTTTTTTAATTTATTTAAAACTTTTTGACTAATTTCATTATTCATGGTTAAATTATATTAAAAAACTAAACTTTAATATGATATTTTTTAAATCGTATGTCATTTTCTAGTGTATATTTAAAATATAAGATAATTTCATTATCTTTTATTTGTTCATAATCAACATCTAATTTACCTTTATGATTACGAAATCTCCTAATAATATCTTTTAGAATTTCATCAATTATCTTTTTATCTAGAAAATATTCACCATATTTATTTTCTTTAACAAATTTTGAAAAATAACTTGCATCCAAAATTGGAAAAGGGTCAGTTCTTTTGATTGAAAGCTCATTTAAAATTGGTTTTTGTTGTTTTGGTTTTAATATTTCATTTTCCAATAGTGTATTATTTTGTTTTTGTTTATTAGTAAGGATATAAATTCCATAACCAGTTCCAACAATTGCAAATGAAGTAGATAGAGCAATTGTTATTTTATGAATTCTCTTCATCAGACTTTCTTTTTAGTTTAATTCATTGGCTTAATTTAAAAAGATTAAGATCTGCAACCTTTTCTAAAATAATTTGATATTTAAAATTACGTTTTTTTAATGTTTCTAAGTCCTTGATTTCTAACTCTTGAATTACTAATGAATCTGCTTTTGACGGTTTTTCTGCTTTTGTAAAATTTTGATTACGATTTATTATAAAAGTTCCAAAATTAGTATTAATGAGAAATTTAGAAGTTAAAATCCCATTGAATTTTTTATTAACTTTAACAGAATTATCTTGAAGTTGAATCAAATTACTATCTACATCACTTTTGCTTTCTATGAACTCAAAATTAAACTTTGTTGTTTTTGCTTTATTTTCTTTAAAATATGATAATTCAAATTTTTCTTCTCTTTTATCGTCATTAAAGGCGGCAGAATATGAATATTTACTGATATTAAACTTATTAGCATCCGGTATATACCTATGAACTTTAGAATTATATGTATTATCTGCAAACAAACTAATACTTAAGGCTGTTTTGAGTGATTTTTCATTTGTCAGTGGATTAATATATAAATATAAATTTCAGTATCTAACATATTTATTAAAAGAACCATCAGCATGAAAATTCACTATTGTAGAAAACGGGATTTTAACTTGTGAAACATTTGAATCAATAACAAAATTATTGACACTATCTTTTGTAATATTATTCTCATAAATAGATGTCCTCTGAAGCATTTTATTAGTTTTTTGATCCTTAAAAATTAAATGTATTTCACGATTTTGTTCTTTTTTAACCGGTAAAATACGAAATTCATTATCATTTGGTCCAAAACTTTGTACTAATTCATCATTAATGACCACATCTAAAATATACTTTCTTCACTCAAAGGGTTTAGGTACCGTTTTATTAAAAACAAAAAGTGTAGGTTTTTCCAAATCCCCAGTACTTATAATTTCAAAACTAAATTCAAATTTATAATGAGGTTTTATAATTTCATTTCTAATGTTATAATAAATATTATTTACATAATTAATTTTAGAATCATAATTTTCACTATGATATGATTGTATCGTAGAAATAGTTCACAAATTGATCTACTGCCTCTCTTTTGTACTTATAAAAAGTTGTTTTCGAAAAATGTTCCTCATATCAGGTGGTTTTAAATTTGGTAAATTTATCTAAATAGCACTTTTCTATAATTCAAGCATTTCTAGGAGTTAGATAAGTTAGAATCGTATGAATAACATCTGTTTGATCATGTAAGCGTTTTTCAATTAATTGAATTTCATCATCACTAGTTTTATTCACATACTTTTTATTAAATTTGAGCGATAGCAATTTCTTGCGAATGCGATCTTGGTAATCTTCATAAGAGTTAAATATATCATTGATTAATTTAAGTTTAAAGTTATAATTATCACGATTTTGCAGAATGGTTTCTTTTTCTAAATCTGCTTTAAATATAAATTGTTCTTGTTCGTCACGTCTTAATTGCATAAATTAGCTCCTAAATAATTTTTGAGGTTCCCTTTCTTTATTTATAACACTAAATAATAATAAAAATTCAAAAATACAAATAAAGAACTAAATACGAACATAAAAATAACTTTTTGATGTTTTTTTCCACATTTTTCATAATTTTATAAATTAATCTTGTCCATAAAATTACATTTAAGTTGTTTTTTTATATAATTAAAAAATGAATGAAAATATCGCAGCAATCAGTAGTGGTTCTAGAATAAATCAACCCATATCAATTATTCGTGTTTGTGGCCCTGATGCAGTTGAAATTGTTTCAAAAATTTTTCAAGGACGCATTGGCTCAGATCATCAAATAACATACGGCTATATTTTCGATGGTGATGTATTAGTTGATGAAGTTTTAGTAATGTGATTTGTAGGTAAAGAAGTTAAAGGTAAAAAAGTTTATAACAATTATGTAGGCGAGCCTTTGATTGAAATCAACTGTCACGGCGGAATCGTTGTTACCAATAAAGTCTTAGAGTTAATTTTAACAAATGGGGCTAGACTAGCTGAAAAAGGGGAATTTACACGACGCGCTTTTTTAAATGGTAAAATGGATTTAATTAAAGCTGAAGCAATCCATGATTTAATTATGGCTCAAACTATGTCACAAGCTAGCGCTATTGTCAATAAATTTAAAGGAAAAACTTCACAACTTCTAGATGAATTTGCGAATGATTTAGCAAATTTAATCGGTATTTGTGAAGTTAATATTGATTATCCAGAATATGAAGATGTAGAAAAACTGAGTAATCGACTTATGTTAGAAAAAGTTGATGATTTAATTGTAAGACTACAAAAAATAATTAAGGTTTCCGAAGATAGTAGATACATTTTTGACGGAGTACATGTTGCTTTATTAGGAAAGCCAAATGTTGGCAAAAGTAGTATTTTAAACGCTTTATTATGTGAGGAAAAGGCAATAGTTACAGATGTGGCCGGAACAACTCGCGATTTAGTAGAGGCTACTTATCAAATTAACGGAATTTTATTCAAATTAATTGATACTGCGGGTTTACGAAATACAAGTGAAAAAATAGAACAAATTGGAATTAAAAAATCATTGGAACAAATTCAAAAAGCAGACTTAGTAGTTCATGTCGTTGACCCTACCCAAAAAGAAGATGAGTTTGACTTAAAAATTCAACAAGAAAGTCAAAACTTACGTAAATTTTATATAAAAGTGCAAAATAAGTCAGATTTAGTAAATGATAAAAATCCCAATTTAATTAATATTAGTGCAATAAATAATGATATTCAGGACTTAGAAACAGCAATGGTTGCAAACTTCGTAAATATCAATATATTTGATGAAAAAATTATTTCTAATGCTCGTCAATTATCATTAATTAAATCTTCTTTAAAATCTTTACAAGAAGCAAAAAAATCCTTACTGAATATTTATACATATGATGTAATTATTGTGGATTTATATAATGCTTGAGATGAAATTCAAAACATTAAAGGAAATGCAAACCGCGAAGATTTATTAGATGTAATGTTTAGTAATTTTTGTTTAGGAAAATAATGTCAAAAAAAAGAAATAAATTTGTTGATGCACATTGTCATGTAGTGAGCAGTTATTATAAAAACCCAGAAATAATCAATGAAATAGTTATTGCAGCAAAATATAATAATATTGAATTTTTTATCAATAACGGAGGACATCCGAATGAAAATTTTGAAGTAATTAAATTGGCACAAAAATATCCTATTTTTAAAGCGTGTATTGGTATTCACCCCGAAGCAGGAAGCGATATTAAAGACTATGTAGAGGTTGAACAATTACTATTAAAATATCGTGATAGCGTTATTGGAATCGGCGAAATCGGTATTGATTATTTTTATCCAGATGCACCAACTCGAGAAAACCAAATCAAAAGTTTTTTAAATCAAATAAAACTATCAGATAAATACAATTTACCAGCAGTTATTCACATTCGAGATCAAGACAAACAATTTACCGCTTATCAAGATGTATATGAAATTTTAAAGCAGTTCCCTAACCTAAAATGTATGTTACATACATTTGCAGGTGACGAATTTTGAGCACAGAAATTCTTAGAATTTCCAAATCTATATTTTTCATTCAGCGGCGTTATTACTTATGGTTCATCTAAAATAACTAAAAACGTAATCCAAATGTTACCATTAGATCGTATATTAACCGAAACTGATTCACCTTATTTAAGAGTGCATCCATATACCGGAGAGAAAAATGAACCTAATACTGTAGTTTATGTAAGCTATTATCTAGCGGGATTGAAAGGTGTAGGAATGGATAAATTTGTCGATCGTATAAATCGTAACCTAAGGAAACTGTTCAACTTGTAATGAAAAAAGAAATTTATGCAAAAAAGAAATTTGGCCAAAATTTTCTAAATGATCCAAATATCATTAATAAAATAATTAATTTGACCGTAGAAAGTCAAAATCATATTATTGAAATCGGCCCTGGACGTGGTGCATTAACTAAAAAATTAGTAAAGTTAAATAAACAAATAGATGCTTATGAAATAGACTCTGATATGGTTAATATTCTAAATAAAGAAATTCAACAGTCAAATTTTAACTTATTTACTCAAGATTTTTTATTAGCTAACTTAACCAGTATTCCTAAATCTACCATTATCGCTAACATTCCTTACTACATAACTACAGATATTTTATTTAAAATTTTTGATAATTTAGAGAAATTTGATAAGGCAATTTTAATGGTGCAAAAAGAGGTTGCACAGCGTATATGTGCAACTTATAAAACTAAAGAATATTCAAAGCTATCTGTATCTTGCCAATTTTTAGCTGAAGTAAAAATTGAGTTTATCGTTCCCGCAAGTTGTTTTAGTCCTATGCCAAAAGTGGATTCAGCAATTATTTCACTTAAATTTAAAGAAAATATGTCTAGTAATTTATGAAAACAATATAAAGATTTCTTTAAATTATGTTTTCAAAATCGTCGTAAAAAACTACTAACATCTTTGAAAACAGTCTATAAAGAGAATCAAATTTTCGTTGCATTTAACAGGCTGTCAAAAGACGAAAATCTGCGCGTACAAGAATTAAAAGTTTCAGAGATTATAGAATTATATCATTTACTTAATAAATAAATTAGTATTTTAAAAGTTAATGAAACAATTTCTTAAGCAACACATCTTTTACAGAGTTACTAAACCAACTAAACTATTTATATATAATTCGCAATACACGATTTACTTATTGCTACTAAGAATCAAATTATTTAAAAATTTTTACAATCTTCGCTCACTTCTCTAAAACTCATTCCTCTCATCATCATTTACCTAAATTATGAAATTCATACCATTATAACTAAAGTCAAAAAGATATCTGATTTTTAATACAAATGTCAAACTATCAATATTATCAACTATTTGTTATTAAAATTTACAAGACATTTTTGTTAAACAATTATTATCTTTTTGTAAACCATAAACTAAAAAATGTTTTATTATTTAAATATAAATTTTAGTTGCTTGAAATAGTTTGGCATTTTTTGTCAAACAACCTAATCACTTGATAAATAAGTACCAATACCAAAAATAAATTTTACAAACTTGATTCGCTCCTTTATGAAATTTATATAAACAACCTACTCTTTCTCCTTGTATTTATCATCTAAAAAAGTATATATTCTTTCTAATATTTTTCCATCCTTAATTTCATTATTTTGAATTGCTATTTGATAACCTTTTTCAACATGCGCAACATCCATAAATGAAAATTTATCAAGAACAAGTCCTGCTAGTGAATTATTTTCTTTTAACCAAATATAAATTGGTACAACTTTAATAAAAAGAATTTCGTTGCTTAAATCATTATCATTTGGACTTAATATCATAAAGTTCTCAGGATTTATAAAGTCTACATCATATTCAGAAAGCACAAGGTTTTTTGTTTTAAAAAATTCATCTATATTTTGTCCATTTAAATATGTTTCTTCAAATTTTTTGATATTAAAGTCTAAAAGTTCTTTATCAGTAATTTTATTTAAATCAAATTCTAATTTTTCATCTTTATTTTCTTCACTTCTTTTTTGTTGAAGATTGCTATAAAAATTCTTATTAAATTTAACTAAAAAATCATTTTTAACTTGATAAGAATTAGTAAAAACTTGAATTTTATCAGTCATTATGCTTCCAACTAATTCAGTATAATAAAATTTGCTTGTAAAATAGTCATTATAAATACGATGAATATTCACATCATTTTGATATTTATCTAAATATGATTTTATTTTTTTATATTTTTGTAATTGAATATCGCTTTCGTCAATATTAGAATCTTTAAAAGTTTTAATCAAATAAACAAGACCAGTCACTAAAACCGTAGTTATTGGAACAATTCCAAACAAGATAGAAAATAATTTTGTTTTGTTCATTTGACCTCATTATTTAATATATTAGTAAATTATAAAACAATCCTTTAAAGTAAAAAGGATTGTTTTATCTTAATCTTCAACTACTGTTGCAGTGTCTTCTTTATCTTCTTTTTTGGTTGCGTTTTGTTGTGCTGCATAGTTTGCGAAATTACGAATCATATTTTCCATTTCATCTAATTTTGTTTTTAATGCTGGAATGTCTTTTTTATCTATTAATTCTTGTAATTCCTTAATTAATTTATCACTTTCTTGACTTGATTTTTCATCTAATTTATCACCTTGTTCAGTTTTTGCTTTTTTAAGTTGATCAATTAAAGATTCGGCACGAACGATTGTTTCAATTTCTTCTTTACGTTTTGCATCAGCTTCTTTATTAATTTCTGCTTCTTTAATCATTCTTTGAATTTCTTCTTCAGAAAGTTTAGTTGAGTTACTAATTGTAATTTTTGCATCCTTGTTGGTTTTTAAGTCTTTTGCAGTTACTGTTGTAATACCATTAACGTCAATTGTAAAACTTACTTCAATTTGCGGTACACCACGTGGTGCCGGTTCAATTCCGCCTAAGTTAAATTGACCTAATGTTTTATTATTTGCGGCTTCTGTTCTTTCACCTTGTACAACTCTAATTGTAACCTCTGTTTGATTATCGGCAGCCGTTGAGAAAATTTGACTCTTAGTAACCGGAATAGTTGTATTTCTTGCAATTAATGGTGTTGCAACACCACCTAATGTTTCAATTCCTAATGTAAGCGGAGTAACATCTAATAATAGAATATCGTCAATATCCCCAGCTAAAACTCCCCCTTGAATTGCGGCTCCGATTGAAACAACTTCGTCCGGGTTAATTGAACGGTTTGGTTCTTTATTTAAGGTTCGCTTAACCATTTCTTGAACAGCCGGCATTCTGGTTGAACCACCAACCAATAATACTTCATGTAAATCTTTTGAAGTAATACCTGCTTGTTTTAAAGCATCTTCAATTGGTTTTCTGGTTCTGTCTAATAAATGTGAAGTCATATCTTCAAATTCACTACGTTTTAACTCTAATTCAACGTTAATTGGTCCATTTTCAGACATTGCAAGGAACGGTAAGTTAATGTTTGCTACTGATTGATTTGATAAATCAATTTTTGCTTTTTCGGCCATTTCTTTTAATCTGTTTTTAGCCATTTTATCGTTTTCAACATCATAATTATATTGCTGTTTGATTTTCTTAGACATTCATTTTACAATTTCGTGATCTCAATCATCTCCACCAAGGTGGTTATCTCCACTTGTTGATAACACCTCAAATGTTCCATCTTCTAATTCTAGAACTGAAACATCAAAAGTTCCACCACCAAGATCATAAACTAAAACTTTCATTGACTTATTGGTTTTTTCTAATCCAAATGCCAAGGCAGCAGCGGTGGGTTCGTTGATAATTCTTAAAACATCTAATCCCGCGATTTTACCAGCAATTTTGGTTGCTTCACGTTGTGCATTATCAAAATACGCAGGAACTGTAATCACGGCTTTCGATACTTTTTGTCCTAATTTTGCTTCCGCATATTCTTTCATATATGAAAGAATCATTGCTGAAATTTCTTCAGGTTTATAATCTTTGTTATTTACATGTACTGTTTGTGAAGTTCCCATCAATCTTTTAATTGAAACAACTGTGTTTGGATTAGTTTCTACTTGACGCTTTGCGGCATCTCCCACAACTATTTCACCATTTTTAAAACTTACAACAGAAGGTGTTGTTCTTTTTCCGTTAGGATTTTCTAAAACAACAGAATTTTTACCTTCTACTATTGAAACAACTGAGTTAGTTGTCCCTAAATCAATTCCTAAAATAATTTCCTTTGCCATATTTATTTCTCCTTTATTTAAATAATCTTTCTAATCAATTGATATAAATATTATAACATATAATTTAGCAATCAACAAGTTAAATTGCTAATTTTTTTTAGATAATACTACCGATGCTGGTGTAACTACGCGGTTATTTAATTTTAAACCATATCTTGTTACTTTTTTTATAAGATTAGTTGAGCTTAAATCTTCCATAAAATCTACAACTTGTTGACATTCTGGATTAAATTCAGTTTCTAGTTGCGGAATTATTAATTCAACCCCATGATTTTCAAAAACTTGTTCAAATTGTTTAATAACGATATTAAATCCAATATTATAGTTTTTAACTTCGGCAGATTGGGAATTTTCTCCTACCTTTACCGCCATTGTTAAGTTATTAAAAGGAAGTAAGAAATCTTCAAAAAATCTTTGTAGTGCATAATCTTTAATTTCTTGACGTTCTTTATTTAATTTTTCTTTTTGAATTTGTTCTGCTTCTAATAATTTTTCCTCTGCTTTCTTAGACAATTCATGTGCTTTAAATTTAAATTCAGTTTGTAAATTTAGTATTTCAAGTTCTTTTCTAGCAACTTCTTGTTTTAAAGAAGTAACTAATTGATTGAGTTTTTCTATTTCGCTAACTGTTTCTTTCTTTGTTTCATCTGATTTTGGATTAATTTCTATATGTGAAATAACTAATTTAACTGATTTTCCTGCTAAAAATTCATTTGGATGATCTTTGCGATAATTAAAATCAATTTCATAATTCCTTTTATACTTACGATTGATTAAAAAAGTATCCAAATCATCTAAATATTCATTTTTTCCTAGCTCAATAGTCGCTTCTTTATCATATTCAACTTGGTGAATACCATTTAAATATAATTTAAAATTTCCTTTTAAAATATCACCAATTTTTGTTTTTTCATCTTTAAACATCTATTCTCCTTTTTTAGTATTTTTTAAAATGTATTCAAAAACATTTAAGGCAGTGCGCATTGTATTATAATCCGATGTGCTTGCTCCTACTACTGATACTTCAGTAATTTTAGAATTATTTTCAATTCGCTTGGACATATAAGTGCGGTGATCATCAATTGAAATCTTAATTCGCTTTTCATCATCCGAATTTTGTTCTATTTGATCTCAAACAGAATAATTTTCAATCACATCTAGCATCTTTGTCAATGTTTGACGGTCAATATCATCTCTTAAGATAATATTATTTTTTCCATATACTTTGTTCTTAGTAAAATTTTCAATTTTACTATTAAAAATTTGTGTAATAAATGAATCAATAACCTTTTGGTAGTTTTTTATTTGTGCCGCCAGCGGTTCTTTTAACGACAATACAAAATTCGCTAATTGATTAATTGCTACATCAATTAAGCGATCCTTAAAGATTTTAATTGCAATCCTTAAATCTTTTAGACCAACACCTTCCTCAAACTTAATAATTTTGGAAAACACTTCACCCGATGAAATTACCATTACAATTGTTGCACTATTAGAACTAAGTGGTACCATTTCTATACTCTTTAATAAATAATTTGTTTCTAAATCAGTGGTTACTAATGTTAAATTTGTAATGTCCGAGATTACTTTTGCAGCTTGATCTAATGTTGAATCAATTTGATCTCGTTTCTTATTTAAAATAGTTTCTAATTTTTGCAACATCTTTTCTTCGAATGTTTCACTTAAAAAGTTTGCATAGTAATTTAGTCCTTTAGAAGTAGGAATTCTACCGCTAGAGGAGTGTGGTTTAATCAGAAAACCTCTTTGCTCTAAATCATTCATTAAATACCTAACTTTTGCGCTTGAGAACTTAATTTCAGGATATTTTTTCAGTAAATTTAAACTACTAATTGCTTCTGCTGATTCTATATATAATAAAATGGTATATTTTAAAACAGTTTCATGTCCTGGTTTTAATTCATCTTTTAGCATATATTAATTCTAACACAAAAACAAAAAAATTAGCAATTAAATTTTTTGTTTGCTAATTTTTTTGAATTTCAAGACTGTTTTCTTTATTTAATTTAAATTTTTCACGATATTTGCGAACTTTTTCAGCAGTAACTAAAGTATATGATACAAAATACCCTATAACGTAAATTAAGGCAGCCGGAATAATATCAAAACGATATCAACTTCATTGATAACCGCCATCCTTATTACCATTGCTATACGGAAGCCACAAAATGGTAATTGCTATTCCCACTATCATTACTATCATTGAAAAATAAGGTGCCTTGTACTTTAAATATAAAACCAAAACAAAACAAGGTACGATAGTAAACAAAGTAATTAATAGCGCAACCAAAATACGCTGTCAGTAATTTAAATTAAAACCAGAATTATTGATAGTATGTCACGGAATGATTCTACCTGAAATTAAAACCACAAATAACACCATCAAAGTTGCTCAAATATTGAAAACCAAAGCATGTAAATTTAATCTCTTTCTAGTCATGCGATTTCCTTAATAAGGTTAGTTTATTCACAAAATCACTTAGGGTTATATTGTAAGTTTGTTGTTGCCCATATTCGCGATATGAAATTGTATTGCTTTGGCGTTCTTTTTCACCAATAATGACTTGAAACTTAGATTTAGATGTTTGCGCATCGCGAATTTTTTTACTTAAACGTTCATCACGTAAATCTAATTTTGATCTAAATCCTAAAGCAAAAAGACGCTTATTCACTTCTTTAGCTGCATTAACGTCTTCGTCTGAATTAGTGGCTGGAATTACTGTAATTTGTTTTGGTGCTAGTCAAAACGGAAAAACTCCTTTAGTTTGTTCTATTAGAATTGCAACAAAACGCTCATATGTACCAATTAAACCACGGTGAATTAGAACCGGGGTTTCTTCTTCGCCAAGTTTATTAGTGAATGACATCTTGAAGTGTTTTGGAAGTAAAAAATCTAATTGTAGAGTAGAAACGGTAATTTCGTGTCCTAGTGCTGTAAAAATTTGAATATCCATTTTTGGTCCATAAAAAGCTGCTTCACCTATTTTTTCTATATATTCAACTTTCAGATCATCTAAAACTTGTTTTAGTTCTACCTCGGCTGAGTTTCACATTACATCATCTTGATAGTATTTTTGCTTATCTTGTGGATCGCGTAATGATAAGGAAACATAACTAATTTGGATATTAAATTCGGCTAATGTTTCTTTAATTAAGCGATACATTGCTTTAAATTCGGTCGCAATTTGGTCTTTACGCACAAATAAATGTCCTTCAGTTAAAAGCATCCCGCGTACTCGTTCTAAACCAGTTAATGCTCCAGATTTTTCATAGCGATATAACTGTGACTGTTCACTATAACGAATTGGCAAGTCACGATATGAGCGCTTTTCAGAGTTATAGCATAAAATATGGTGTGGGCAGGTCATTGGACGAGCAATTAAGCTTTCATTTTCATCCATCTGAATTGCTTTAAACATATCATCTTTATAGTGTACTAAATGCCCTGAAATTTTATAAAGTTCAACCTCGCCAAAATGCGGGGTTAATACTTCACTAAAACCATATTCGCGGTCTTTTTTTAGGATTAAGTTGCGAATTTCATTATGAATATACATCCCATCTTCTAATCAAAATGGTAATCCTTGTCCGCCGAGTTTATTAAACATAAACAATTTCATTTCTTTACCAATTTTACGATGATCACGGTCTTTACGGTCTTGTAAAATTGTTAAATAAGCATCTAATTCGTCTTTTGAACTACGTGATGTTCCATAAATTCTGGTTAACTGAATATTATTTGAATCGCCACGTCAATATGCACCTGCTAAATTAAGTAATTTAAAATGCTTGATTTTTTTTGTATCTTCAACATGACCACCAGCACACAAGTCCACAAAAACATTTTGCTTATTTAAAGGATCTACCAAAGCATAAAAAGTGATATTTTTACCTTGATTTTTAAGTTCATGATATAACTCTCTTTTATAAGGCTGTTTGCTTAGATTATACTCTTTTTCAGAAACTTCTTGCATCACCAAATTGCGAGATGCTAGTTTCTTCATTAATTTTTCAATTTTAATTAACTCAGTATCAGATAAAGGCTGTGAAAACTCAAAATCATAATAAAATCCCTCTTCTATTGCGGGTCCAAAACCTAATTTCACATCAGGGTATAGTTGCAAAATTGCTGCCGCTAATAAGTGACTAGTTGTATGATTTAATTTTTTGTCTGCTTTCATTTTACTCCCTAATTAAATCCCATTTTCTGCATTAATTTTGTAATGGTTGGTTTTGCTAATGCTCTGGCTTTTTCAGCACCAGCCGCAGCTACTTCATCCACTTGTTCTAATACACTTTGAAATTTAGTTTGAATATCAATTAACAAGTTTTTGACATCATTTGCTACTGCTTCTTTAAATTCTTTATAATTGTTATCCTTAAACATTGCTTCACTTTGTTGTAAGGTCAAATCATTTAATGCTGCGTGTATGTTTAATAGATTTAAAATCCCAGGTTTATCTTCTGAAATATATACCTTATTTTCTGAATCAGTTACTGCTTTTAAAATTTTATTATAAGCACTTTGTGGATCTTCTAGTAAATAAATAACCCCTTTATCGCTACCAGATTCA
Organism: Mycoplasmopsis mustelae; assembly: GCF_004365095.1. NCBI lineage: Bacteria > Bacillati > Mycoplasmatota > Mycoplasmoidales > Metamycoplasmataceae > Mycoplasmopsis > Mycoplasmopsis mustelae. Next base: position 502,625 of record NZ_SOCN01000001.1, on the reverse strand, counting down.
GATTTAGACATTTTTACTACAGGATTAGACAAAGATTTAATTCTCGCTCCCACTTTTGGAATATATGCTTTTGGAATTTTAAAGTTCATTTTGTAGTTTTTATTTAGGCGTTCAGCGATATTTCTAGTTAGTTCTAAATGTTGTGTTTGATCTTCACCAATCGGAACTAAATCAGGATTATACAACAAAATATCAGCAGCCATCAAAGTAGGATACATTAGCAACCCTGATGGAATTTTTTCAGTACCATTTCCTTGTTTAAGTTTTTGTGATTTATCTTTAAACTGAGTCATTCTTGAAAGTTCACCAATTGTGGTTTCGCTAGTGCATAATCACTGTAGTAAAGTATGTTCTATCACAGCAGATTGATAGAAGATTGTGGTTTTTTCAGGATTTAAACCACATGCTAAATACAACGCAACAATCGTTTTGCGTGCGTTACTTAACTCTTTAACATCAACTGCACCAGTAGTTAATGAATGCAAATCAGCCACAAAAACAATTGGTTGGTATTCATTCTGTAGACTGATAAAGTTTTTAATTGCCCCAATATAATTACCTAATGTTAAATTACCTGTCGGTTTAATTCCACTCAAAAATCTTTGTTGCATAATACTCCTTATAATTTTTATATTATATTACTTTTTTTATATATGCTTGCTATATAGAAAAAAAGAATGCGGACAAACCACATTCTAAATATTATTGTAGGTAAATAGGTATATACATTAACGAAAGCATATAATAAAGACTATAAGTATCTAACAATAAATCTTTATATATTGATTGAATAACTCTTTCCTTGCTTTTGATTGAAAATGGAAGATCTAAGAACATAAATCCAAAGTCTACTTCATATTCGAAATAAATTGAAGCACCATCAGAGATAACGCTTAAGCCACGAATTTTTACACCGGTTCTATCAAAAAATCTTTTTAAAGAAATTTCCATTGATAATGGTGTATACATCATTCTGGCTTTTATTTCATTTTGTGCTCTAAACTGAAAAATTTTAACAAATTCCTTGTTTTCTAAATTAATTAATTTTAAACCATCATCAAGTCCCACAATCTTGCGGAAAAATTTCCCGATCTTATTACTTAACATTCCATTTAACAAAGTAAAACGCATCGCTTTGTCACCCAATGCTCTCGTATCAATTTTCATTAGACCAGTATAATAAAATTTTTCTTCATCATAATTTTTATTTCTACGAATAACTTCTCGCCACATGATATTTTGAAGCGAAGCAGGATATTTTTTATCAATTAAAACATATCTTGGTTGAGTTATTTTGTGAATTGATGCTTCTGGCGGTACAGTGCAACGGTATTTATGCATTTCACTTCGTTTAATTTCACAATTTTTAAAATACAAATGACCAATTTCGTCACAGCGCTCTTTTGAAATATAATCCATTGAATCATCTAAAAGATCATATGCTTCTTTATATAGAGTATCTTGATCTAACAAATTAACAATCATTGATTTTAACGCACGCTTTTCTTTCATTGTTTTTAAATAATATAAAATTGTTATAATAGTTAAAATAGCAGTTATTGCTAAAAATATAATCCCTATAACAAAAGTCGCACCTCCGTTACCTCTTGAAAAAGCAATTATTAAAATAATCGCTAAAAATAGAGAGATAATCGATGCCCCAAATACTATTTTTGTAGTTTTAAGTACTGATAAATATTTTTTCTTATTTTCTGGTGTTAAAATTTTATCTACTGCTTCCTTCACTCTAGGAAGTAGTTTTTCACGTGCTTTTACTTCATAATCAGTGTATTTTGTGTAATCTTCAACTATTCTCATTAGATTTACACCTTAATTATAAATTAGACATTGAAACATCTTGTTTTTGTTGTTCTGATGCAACGAATAAAGGCAATGTTTCTAATTCTTTCATAGCAGCAACAATGCTCCCTGGAAGTGAAAAAATTGCTTTGTTAAATTCGTTTACTTGAGAATTGTACAACCTTCTAGCTGCTTGCAATTCTCTTTCTAAATAAGTGGTTTGATTCATTAATTCCTTATATAATGAACTTGCTTGTAGTTCAGGATATGATTCAGAAACTGCAATTAATCTGCCAAAAACACTTTTGTTTAAAGCATCAATCTCATTTCCATTTTGAAGTCCGCCCTGTCCTACTAATGATCTCATTCTAGTAACATCAGTTAAAACGCTTTTTTCAAATTCTTTGTATGATTTAACTTGATCTACTAGTTTGCTAAGTGTATCAAAACGTTGCACTAAAACTGTATCAATAGTAGCTGCTGCGTTATTTGCATCTAGCTGCATTCTATTAAATTTATTTCTTTTATAAAGGTAATAAATTCATGAAAAAATTAATAAGCCAAAGATTCAAAACAACGCTTTTGATGAAGGGGTGGCGGTTGCCGCTTTCGGTCTTGAATCTACATTCGGTTGAAAACCTTCAGGGGTATGAACATTTCTATTATCAACTAAATTTGCCATGTTGATGTCCTTTCCTTAATTTTTAATAATTGAAAAAGTTAAGTTACTTTTTGATATATTATAATACTTTATTTTAAAAGTATACATTTATTAATTTTGGTAATTAGTAAATAATAAAAAAAGAAGAAGAAAAATAACTTGTTTCATCTTTTAAAATATTATGTAATATTGAAATAAAATTTAAAGTAGAATTTAATTTCTCGTTACTTTTTGGAAAATAATAGATATTTTTTAAATCAATATACAAAAAACTTACATTCTAAATTTCGGCATAAGCTATTTATTATAATTTTAATTCATTATTATACTTTTTCATTGATATTATTGTAGCATTAGGTACTATCTTCCTAATCATTGCCAATATAATGAGTCCATTAACAATTGCTGTTGTTATTTTATCAATATTTCTAACTTTTGCTTTTTATATAAATTAAATACGTTAGCTAAAAAGTGTGTAAGAAGAAATACATTATTACCCCTAAATTCTACCTAAAGAATATGCTCAGTAATATAGCAAATGAACAAAACATATTTTATATTTATCTTTGCATTAATCTCAGAAATACATAATACATTTATTTTCTTTATTATGAATTTTTATATTTTAAATCTTAGAAATTCTATTTTCTTTTGCTAATTCAAACATTTTTTCTGCGCTACAAATTTAATTATTTTGTCTTTCAATAGCATTAGTTGCCCTTTTCTAATATTTTGTATATAATGTCTTTAATTCCATACTTTGGCTAAAATTGAGTTCTTTTTTAGATATCTTTCGAATTTTTCAAATTTACTTTTAATTGTTCCTTTGTTTAATTAAATAATATAAACCAATCAATGCTGAATCGTCTCCTAGTTGGTCAAAATATAAATTAACACCTTGAAAGTGATTGATATCACTAATTTCTTTTGCTAATTCAAATGCTTTTATAACAAAATCTTTGTTATTTAGTGCTAAACTTCCACCAACAAAAAAATTATTTGGTGCTAATAATGCCGCCGATATGGCAAACATATTTCTCAATGCAATTTGTGCTTCATCTATTAATTTTAAAGCATGTATATTATTGTTTTTTCCTAATTTAAAAACCTCTTGCGCATTTTCTGCGATTTTTAAATTTTGAGCTTTTCAAGCGATTCCACTACCAGAACAATGTAACTCTAGCGCATTTGGATTTTTTAATTTTGGATAATTATAACAAGGTGTAAATGATACTGGAATCTGTGCTATTTCTTGTGCAAAATATTTATTACCATGATAAATTTGATCTTCCAATATCAATCCCGCACCAAAACCTGTGCTAATTGTAAAAAATTGACTAATTTGATTTTTATCACAATTATAAAATTTATGATTGGCTAAAGCCATTGCATTTGCGTCATTTTCAAAAACTATATCCTTTAAATTACTACGTTCTAAAAAATATGTTTTTAAATCAAAATTTACTCAACTTCCGGTTAAATTTGGACTTTTATGAATAATTCCATTCTCATAATCAGATGGTCCAGGGACACATAATGCTAAATATTGAATTTGATATTTATTAATTAATCCTAGAATCCAATCACATGTTTTTTCAGACGAATTAGAATCAGTAGCTTGACGGTATTTTAATACTATATTTGCATTATCATCAAAAAGCGCAAAACGAACATTACTACCACCAATATCAGCGGTGGCATATGGAGAATATTTAGGATTTGACATATTAAAATTATATATTTCTTATTCAAAATACAAATTTTCCGTAAAAGTAATTATAAAGTTTTATAATATTAAAAAAGAAAGGGTATTAGAAATATAAAATGCAAATTTTATTTTGAGTAATTTTAAGTTTTTTATTCGTTGCGATAATATTTTTAGTTATCTTTTTTTTACGCTCTATTTTTTTTATTTTACTTATAAAAAAAACAAAAAAAATAGACCAAGAGATTAGTTTACGTGAAAACGATAATAAAACAAATTTACAGAAAGCGTATACTTTAAAAACTGCATCATCAGAATATGAAGTTATTTATTTAAACTTATTAAAATTAAATAATGACATTAAAGAAACTACAAAAATTTACAAACATACTTATCACCAATTCAATTTATTATTTAAAAAACATAAATTTTGAAAATCTCTAAAAGAATATAAAAAAGTCAAAAAAATATTTTTACAACATTGCAAACAACAAAATGATATTAAAATAAAGAGCGCAAGTTTTGCTAACTATTGAAGCGAAATAGAACAAATGATAACGGACATTTTGGATGTAACTGAGGATTTAAAAGAACAATTTATTGTTAAAAAATACATTAGCTTAGATATATATAGAGAAATGGATACAAAAATTACTACTATTCGCAGTTTGAGTCGCAAACTAGATAACGAAAAAACTAAAGGTAATTTTCAAACAATTCAAAACAAGATTGAAAAACTAAAACTTTTAACCGCAGAGTTTGTTAAGCTTTTTTCAGCATCTGAAAAAATTGATTTTACTTTATTTGAAGATTTGCCGACAAATATTCAATCAAACCTTTTAAAAACCACCAAAAAAGATTTTTATCAAAAAATAAATCATCAATGAAAAGAAATATCTAAAAATTGAAGAACATATGATGCAACAAAACTAATTCAACAAATTAAAAAAATCTATAAAAATATAATTCAATATGAAAATGAGATTTCTAAACGCTCGGAATTAGTAGAATTTATATCTAATCAAAAACAAAAATTCAATTTGCTTTTATCCGGTCTTAAAAAACAATGACAAAAATTAAATATTGAAAATAAAAGTATTATGAAATCTTTTGATAAAATAAAAAATTCAATCGATAATTTAACTAAAAACAACAAATCTGCAAGTGATTTATTTCAAAAAATAGAATCATTAATGAATGATTTTTATCAATTACAAGCAAATATATTTCAGACTAAACAAATCATAGAACAAAATAAGCGAATAAAACAAACAAAAACCGAAATTTTAAAAATGACCAATTTATTTTTCAGCGTAATTGAACACATTAATCTCCCTATAACCACCAAAACTGATCAAATTAAAAATAATTGTTTAAAAATTTATAATGAATTTCAAAAAAATAAATTCAAACTGATAGAAACTACACAAGCAAAAAAATGACAAAATTGAGTGAATGATTTAAAATTTTTATTATATAGCATTGCAGAAAATCAACAATATTATAAAATGTATAATAAATTAACTGTTTTTGTGTTAGAAAACGAAAAATTTAAAGACAAACAAGAGGAATCAAGGGCTCATATTTATAATAGTAGTGTTGATGTTAAAAATAACGATTTTAAGTCTGCTTATTTAAAATTAAAGTACTATATTAAAAATACTTAGGAGTAAAATGTATAACAAAATCTTAATTAGATATGGTGAATTAGTATTAAAAAAGAAAAATCGCAAATCTTTTATTAATCAACTCTCTAACAATATAACACACATTGTTGGAACTGCGCCCGAAGTAGAATTTGATCGAATGTATCTACCATATAGTTTAAAAAATCTTGAACAGCTTAATTTTGTTTTTGGTATTAGTTCATATTCTCCGGTAATTATTACTAATAATGATCTCAAAGAATTTCAAAATACAATATTAAAACTTATCAAACCTAGTACTAAAACTTTTAAGATTCAAGCACGCCGTAATTATAAAAAATTTGAATATACATCAGACCAATTAAACAATGTTCTTGGTGGTTATGTTTTAAAAAATACTAATTTAAAAGTAGATGTACACAATCCAAACCAAACCTTTTATATCGAGATTCGCAATAAACAAACCTATATTTTTTCAGATTACATTTCTGGTTTAGGTGGTTTGCCGGTTGGAATTTCAGGTCGCGCATTACACTTAATTTCAGGTGGATTTGATTCTCCTGTTGCCGCATTTTTAATGATGAAACGCGGTGTTAAATTAGACTTCCTTACTTTCTTAACTCCGCCACAAACGGATGAAAAAACAGTATCAAAAATTAAAAATCTAGTACAAATTTTAAATAAATATCAAATCTCATCTAATTTATTAATGGCAAATTTTTCACATCTTTTAAACTATATTTCCTTTATAAGCAAACAATCTTATAAAATCAATTTAATGCGTCGCAGTTTTTATCGTACCGCAGAAAAAATAGCTTTAAGATATGGTCAATTAGCTATATCAAACGGAGAAAATTTAGGACAAGTAGCTTCACAAACCCTAGAATCAATGAATACTATTGGTTGAGTTATCAAATTACCTATCCTAAGACCATTATTAACATATGATAAAAACGAGATTATACAAATTGCACGTAAAATTAATACACACGATATCTCCATTATTGCAACAAACGAAACATGTGAATTGTTTGCTCCAAAAGATCCAGTAACAAAACCCACTATAGTTCAAGCTGAACTTTTAGAAAATGAATTAAGTATGATAACACAACTAGAAGAAGAATTAATAAATGAAAAAATTACAATAATGAAGGTGAGGGTAAATGAAACATAAATTTTATATTGATTTTGAAGCAATTACTGTAAATTTTCTACGTTGATATAAGAATAAACTAACCAATAACGTCTCATATAATGAAGATTTACCATACTGCTACTCAGTAGGTAGTTTTTTTAATAATGAATTTAAAAGTTATTTTCAAATAATAGATTTTGCACAATCTACACCAAAACAAATATATAAACATTTAAGAAGACTACTTTTAAGTCATCTTAGATTACTAACTAACGATCCAAACTTTATACCAAACAAAACAAACTCTGTTTTTTATGCTTGGGGCGGAGATTTAGAGCGAGCTGTTTTATCTAAACTTTTTGATGTAGAAATTGATTCTTTAACTGATTTTAATATTGCATTGGATAAAGTAGTCCCTGATAAAATCGCTACTAAAAGCACTTATTTTGACACTTTAGAAAATTTAAAAGAGCATTATAAAAATAAAAGATTGATCAAACTGATTCAATCAGGGTCCGACGGACGTAAAGCTTGTTTATATGGATTATGATTTTTATTAAGTCATTATAATTTCTGTGATTTATACAAAACTGATAAGAAACGAATTTTAAAAGAAATCAAAATATATAATATGGATGATGTATATAAATTAGCTTTCGTTGAAACACATTGAACTCAAACACAAGAATTTATAAATAAAATCATTTCTTTACGCGAACAAAAAACTCTTTTAAATAATAAAAATTCAATTATTGTAAATTTAATAACTATCTTAGATGAATCTGATAAAGAAGATAAAATTAATCCTTTTATTGCTGAATTCCTTGATCAAATAGACACTAAAATTAAAGAGGCAAGCGATAAAGATAATATTCAAAATTTTTTTAAACAAAGGACTTTTATCAAGATGTTAGGTAATCTTTCAAAAGACAAAGCTTTTCTTAACTATATCATCGAAAATATGAAAGAATATGTGCAAAAAGAAACCAAACAATTTCAAGAAAAATTGGCTAAATATAATAAAAACACCTGATACAAAAAATAGCACACAAATTACATGCTATTTTTTGTTTTGATACTTAAAATCTTCAACCATTGCATCAAAATCACTTACTATTTCAACATTATTTGGTGTTTCCTCATAAGTTTTAGAACAAAATCAAAACAATCTTTTTTGATGTTTTTTTCGATGAATGATTAATTTATAAACCCCGCCATTATTTAAAGTTTCATAAGAAATTTTATAATCATTAGTCGCATTATACCTAAAAATAAAATCTTCTAAAACCGCTTGCATGACGCCAGTACCAATACCAGTTTGAACATATAGGGCATCAATAAGTGAACTCTCTAAATCTATCATTGCAGTTGAAATTTTTGCAATCGCTTCTTCTGAATGTAAACCATGTAAGTCTAATTCTTTATTAAACAATTTCCACTCCGGCTTCTTGCATCAATTGTAATGCTAATTTATGCATCTCATCACCATTATGGGTTGGTGAATCAAAAGTTTCAACACATTTTTGTATTACATAAATTGGTTTTTTACTCCCAATTTTATTAAATCAAATTTTTAAATTCATTACAAATTGTAATACACAAATATCAGTACAACATCCAACAAATTCAAATTCGTCATATTGATCTCAATAACTAGGAAGCACTTCGTAAAAACCATTAGTAGTATTTTTTAAAACAGTTTTGGCGTTTTTTTGTCGTTGATATGGTTTTAACTCATCAACCACTTCTGCTTCTAAACTGTCTTTCAAACAATGTATCGGATATTGTTTCATTTCTAAATCATCAATTGAATGAGCATCACAAACAAATAAAATGTCATCAGATTTATTTAAAACTTCAACAATATTCGGAATTATTCGGTTAATTCTTTGACTGCTTAATGGTCCAAATTTACAGAAACCATTTAACATATCAATTACTACAGTTAATCTCTTATTTTTCATCTACATCCTTTTGACAGTGAGGACAAAAACTTGTTCCACGCCCATTTTCTTTAAAATCTAATTTAACTTTAATTATTTGAGATTGGTTACACTGCTTACACATTTTTTTGTCTTGTCCATAAACTAACAAATCATTTTGATATTTACCACTAATTCCATTTACTGCACTATAGGTATGCACACTACTACCACCTTTTACTATAGAAGCATCCATCACTTTTTGTGCATTACTTAAAATTTCACGTAATTTTTCTTTTGTAATATCTTTGGCTCGCGACATTGGATACACTTTACTTAAATGTAAACATTCATCAGCATAAATATTACCGATTCCTAATACTAATGATTGGTCTAACAATACTTTCTTAATATTTATTGTTTTATTGCGTAATTTAGCATATAATGCTTCGACATCTGTATCACCAGGTAACTGACCTAAGTGTTTGATTTGAAATAAACTTCTTTGATCGCTTGCGGGAATTACTTCAAACGATCCAAACATTCGTGAATCATTATAAACCAACACGATATCATTTAACCAAAAATATACACAATCATGCTTATATGCATATAATAAGGGATCATTTTGTTGTCTAATATAATATTTTCCCGACATTCGTAAATGTGAGATCAAACGACTCTTATCATTAAGATTAAAAACTAAAAACTTACCGAAGTTTTCTATATTTATGATGGTTTTATTAACTAAAAAATTAATAAAACCATCAGAATCAATATTTTTGATTAATTTGCTTATTTTAATTTCGACCTTTAAAATGATTTGATTTTGTACATACTTGTTTAAGGATCTTTGTACAACTGTGACTTCTGGATATTCTGGCATATAAAAATTATATTACAAAACATTTATTTTAACGATTGTATTAAAAGTATAAAATTGATAAATAAGGATTAAAATGGATAAAGTTTATGATTCAATGTTTATAACTACCACAGATACTGTTTTAGGTATAGGGGGTCCTGTTAATGATGACGTTTTAGATGCAATTTATCATTTAAAAAAACGACCAAATGATAAAAAAGTAGTTATTTTGGTGGGTTCTATTTCACAAGCAAGACAATTTTCACAATGAAATCAAGATGCTGAAAAATTAGCAGAACAATTGTGGCCCGGCGCCGCTACAATTATTATAAATAATCAAGGTTTTAGAATGCCAAATCAAACAGGATTACTTAGATTTTTAAATAAAAATGGCCCAATGTATGTTAGTAGTGCAAACATTTCCGGTCAGTTACCAATCTCTTTAAAACAAGCTTCGTGCGTTTTTCCTGAAATCAAACATATTTATAATTTCGGCAGCGGAAGTAATCAACCTAGCACTATTTACAATCTAGATACCAAAAAAGTAATCAAGCGTTATTAAAAGCAAGCATAAGACTTGCTTTTAATTTAATATTTCTTAGTCTTAAAATTACGCAACTGCATCATCATTTCGGTCTCTTCACTATAATTTTTATGATACATTTGATAATAACTATTATAATTTTTTTCATCTATTAATTTATCTTTGAGCATTATATTTAAATAATATAAGATAATTTCTTCATTAAAAAAATACGCTTCATTGTTATATAAATTAACTACTTCAGTAATTTCATTGAAGATTTTTTCCTTAAGACGATGTGAATAATTAAATTTATTTGAATTAGTTTTAAATTCTTCTTTATCTACTATCTGTAGGTCTTTATTTGGATAACTTTTTAAATCTAAATCATAATCAATAAACTTTATAGTATTGTCTTCAAAAATCGGATATGAAGCAATATTAGTGTAATACAAACTTCCAACACCTTTTTTTAGCAATACAATAGTATTATAAAGGGATCTTTTAGGCAAAAACCAAATTGCATCATCTTTATATTTTCAACCTTTAGCACTATTTCGTGATTCTAAAACTCGTGTTCCACGTAGCGCTAATACAACATGTTTTTTATTATGAAAAATTACTTTTGCATTAGTTCATTGACGATATAAAAATCCATCATGCTTATATGCTTGAACATTAACCATTGCTCCAATTTGTAGCTTTTTAAAATCTCATTGCATTTTAGTTCACTCGTTTAACTAAAACTTTTCCGTTTTCAGATTTCAGAGCATATTTTCTAAATACCTTTTCATCGATATTTCAACCACGGCTGTTAGTAACGCTTCGATTCTCAGGAAGACTAATGTCGCTACTATTTAATTCATCCGGTTGTACTTGATTATCCTTGTTTTTATCTTCTCATAAAAATACTTGGCTATTATCATAAAGATTTACATAATCTTTAGTGATATAAGACACATAATCTTTATTTAGTTCGCCATTGCTACTTGTTCCTGGATAAATACGATTTTCAAGTTGTTTTTGGCGACGATCAGTAATCTTTTCATCTTTTATTAAAGTTGCACCCCCGTCCAGTTCTTTATGACCAAAGAACGAGAAAGTATCATAATAATTAAAGTAGGTTTTTTCGAACCCTCCACCATTTGGTTTTGTCACAACTATTCCATCATATTTTTTATCAGGTAAAAACCCAGTAAATTTTACCTTATTAGCTTTGCTTTCATCAACATCTACTGAGCCTTTATTTTGTCCTCATTTTCATGAACTTTGATAGAAAATTTGATTAATAGTTTTTCCATACCCCATCGCATTTAAAAATAAATCGTAAAATTCTTGCGAACGGTTTTGGGTTTTTTCTGGAGGTAATGTGTGCACCCTTAATTCATAAGAAGGTTGTCCTCAAAAATTTATCCCTAAATATTTATCGTTTTCATAACGATATGAACTTATATCAAACACTGAATTAGGCATTATTGTAGAATTTACAATTAAGCCAGGAAAATTTTCTTCATCAAAAGGCCTATCACCACGCAAAAACATTCCGCTACGACTTTTACTATCAAAATTATTTAAATATACCTTAGATCAGTCTTCAGCATTTGCAGAAGGTGAAAATACTGAATAAACTTTTCCGGTATTCGGATCATTACGATAGTATGTAGTTCCAAACCATGTTATCGTTGCCTGTCCTGGTGCCGCTTTTGCAGTAGGATTTTCATCATCAATTTGAAAATATGATTCATAAGCATATTTAGTATATTCACGAGGTAATAATTCAGTTAATGAATATACATATCTCAAATTTCCTAAACTAAGCGAAAAAGCGCGATCTGGTGAGTAATAAAGTGGGGTATTTTCTTCAAAGCGACTTAACTCTTGTGGTCTTGGTTTGTTATTTGCAATTTCTCAAATTTTCTTTGGAGTTAGTCTTTTAAATAAAAAGTTATTAATTTCATCTTCTAATGGTGGTATATTAAAATTTAAACCTCTCGATGGATCAAATATTGCAATATCATCTTCTGATAAATAACCATACTGATTGACATCATAATTTAGTAACTTATAAAAATTGTTTGCAAAATAAGAATCCCAAGATTGTACTAATCCGCTTGTTTGATTAGTGCTAGAATCACTTAATTGTAATCCTGGATTATAATAAATTTTAGTTACTCGTTTTTGATTTTCCGATGTTGGTTCAGCTATACTTTTTGATACTTGTATTCCATTTTCTACTGCCTCTGGATATGAATTTGATCAATGATGCATATATTCATGAAATAAGGTTGGCATTATCCCACCTATAATTTGATATGAATTAAAGTTTTTTTCAGCAAATGCCGAACCGTTTATATAAATGTTTTTAATGTTAGGTATATATAAACCATTAGCTTTTTCATCAATAACATTAAAATTATTTACATTAATTGCCTCTAAATCAAAAACTTCTGGTCCAAAAGGAACTTTTCTCTTAAACTCTTGTGCCAAATCGATTAACCCGTGGCGCCCTAACATATATCTATGACTTCCATCTTCATTTGTATGATAACTATAATCCCTAAATAAAATATTGGTAAAAGGATCGCGATATTCTAAATATCATTGCCCCCTATCATTCTTTTCAGGAATTTCATTGATGTCCATAACCGAAGTTTTATTATACGCAGCTAATGCCTGATCTTTTTCTAATTGACTTAAATTTTTAGCAAAATATACTTCGTTTGGTTGAATTTTTAAAATGTTGCCAAACATGAACTTATTTTCTACTTGCTTGTTTGTATTAATTGGTTTTGATGGTTCCTTTGGTTTATCCGGCGTCATTTGTTGTTTTGGTTTAGTTGGTGAGGTATTCGGATTTTTCGGAATGGGTTTTGTTGGTTCTTTATTTTGACTGCCATTAGAGTTTTCGCCCTCATTAGGTCTTGATCCATATTTTTCAGAAGCAGGGGGTAAAACCGATGGTTGAGTTTTGCCGGGGTTTTTATTAATTATTATTGGTGATTCTTTTTTATCTTTATCGTTTTCTGGACTTAATAAATTACAAGCCGTAGCAGAAAGAACTGTTGTTGATGCAACAAGCATTGAAAATTTAACAAACTTTGATCATTTCTTTTTTTGAAATTTCATAATAACCTTCTTTTAAATATTTAATAACTTTTAATAATTGTATTAAATTTTAAAAATTTGCAAAAATACAAAAATAAAAGCAGGCATTTAATGCATGCTTAAAATTTTAAACATAAGCTTTAATAAAGTTTATAAAACTTTATTTTTCTTCACTTTTAGATTTATTAACAAAAACATCTAAACGTGAATGTTTTCTTGCACCTTTATTAGCATGAAAAACACCTTTTGATACTGCCTTAGCAATAACTTTATGTGCTTCTGCCACTAATGAAGCAGCTTTTTCGTCTTTTGCTAATATTGCTTCTCTTGCTTTACGAATCGCTTTTTTTACACGAGATTTTATTGCTGCATTTTTTTGACGAGCTTGCTCCATTTTTGTGATGCTTTTGATTTTAGATTTAATATTTGCCATTTAAAATGACCCCCTTTTTCTAAATTTAATTGAAAAATCTTTCAAATTATATCTTTTTTTATAAAAAAGTTTAATCATAAATTATTCTAAATTTTAATAAAAAAATTACTTTTATCACTATAATATAGTTAAAAAGTAAAAACACATAAAATTAAGATTTTGGTTTTAATGTAGAATAAAATTAAATTTTTATTTAAAAAATAATTTTTTTGGAATCGAGACACATTTTTTAATAATTATAAATCTCAAGTGATTTATTCATAAAAATACACATATTTTTGTATAAACAAATAAAAAATAAAAATAACTTTTTTGCTATAAACATCAATATAAAAGTTATTTTTATTCGATACATTTGATAAAATTTTTTTATTTTTCTGTTTTAATTTATAATATATTTGCGTCAGCTGATAGCTGCTATCCTAAATAGTAGAGGAAAGTCCGTGCTAGTACTAACTGCGATGTTAGTAGTGATCGTGTTAAACCTAATAAGTTTAAGCCTAGACGACTAGTGCCACAGAGACGAGAGTAGTGAAACGCGGTAAACTCCACGAACTAGAAACCCAAATTTGGTAGGGGAACCATTAACTAAGAAATGAATTAGAAAATGGAACATTTTATATGTTAGATAAATTATCAGCACTTCGTTTTAAATGAAGCACAGAACACGGCTTATGATGCAAAAAGTACGAGCAATCGTACTTTTTTTATTTTTTTCTTTTATATTTTCTGAATCTAATAAAATTTATAAAATATAAAATTAAGTCATTAATTTGAAAGGATTTCATACCAAAGAAGATGGAAAAGATCAAAGAATTTTTTAGTATTAAAAACATTAAAAAAATTACTATTTCTATAGTACTTTTACTTATTGGAATTTTTGTTATTTCGATTAGTTCTTACAAAGCAACACATCAATTTAAACCTGCATTTTATAATTACAAATCATATATTGAAAAAGAAACTGTAGAACCTGCTTTATCGGAAAATTTTGAATATAAAGAGTTTAACGAAATCAATGAATTTACTATTGCATTAAGCAACCATAAAGCAGTCGCAGGTATCGGTAGTGACTTTCAAGCAATAGCATTAATTCATAAAGGTTTAATTAAAAAAATTAATTTTAATCAACTTCTTATGCCACAAGAACCTATTAAAACGGAAACAGACTTAAAAATAGCATTACAAAAAATTTATACTCCTGTTGTTTTTGCTCATTTAAGTGCATACGACGACGAACTAAAAGATTTAGGAAAAGAAAACGATGGAACATATAGACATCTATGAGAATACTTTGTACCTTATTACGTCCAAGATGCCGTTTTCGCTTATAATCCTTTAAAACAAAAAGATCAAAAAGAAATTACAAACGAGATCTTGGAAAAAAATCTAAGAAAAACTATTCAAGAATATTCAAAAAAAGATGGATGAAACACAATAGATAAATACCTAAAACCTAATTCACTTTTCAATATAATCAGGACCGCCAATTCATTAGGATATAATCAACTAGTTATAACAGATGCTGTTCGTGCTAATATGTTATATGGTTCTTCATTCAATTTTCCTAATAAAAATAATACCTTAACAACACACACGGGTGATGTCTGCGAAGAAAACTATCAACAACAAATAAATAATTTTGTAAATTTAATCAATTCGTCAACAGATACTAAAATTACTTCTAGTAAAAAAGTTTCATTTAACCCAGATGGGCAGGGAATTATTGCATCATTATTAGATATGAATCGAAATGATGTAAATTCAGCAATAATGTATAACGGTGATGCATTAGATGCATATTATTCAGATGATAATAATTTTAAGGCTTTTTATACTAAAGAAGATGAAGTAACTGGAAAACAAATAAAAGTAGAAAAAACTATAGAAGACGGAACCATTCAATCTATTAAGTTCAACGAAAATATTCTTTTAGTTGACGGGTTGGTAGTGGCTCAAAAAATATCTGAACCAACAGAAAAACAACTTTATAACATGCTATCTAAAACTCTATATAACAATTTAAATGACGGACAAACATATGGTGTTGAAACTGCAATGATTAATTTATATGATACATATTTAAGCTACGCATTTAGAGATGAATTACTTCAAGAATTAGCTAGCAAAAATAAAAACAAAACTATCGACAAAAATGCAGATTATTTTAATAATTTAAAAAACGAATTAATTAAGATTTATAAAACTACCATCGAAAATAAACCAAATAATACAGATCTAAAAAAATTCAACATCTTTGTGAAAAATAAAATTATTTCTAACGAACTTTTAAAAAATGCATTTATGAATATTTTAGATATTAACGAAGTAAAAACAGAAAATGTAATAAATAAAATTGCTTTTTCACTCTCACATATTGATTTTTCAAACGAAAATTTTAAGGAATATTTATCCAAGAAATACTTAAATTTAATTAACTTTGATTTTATTGGATATACCCCTACAACTAATGTAGATTACAAAATAATTCTCCGAAATTATTTTATAAACGATGATAATACATACGATCAAAAAGTAATTAAAATCTATGAAATAGACCTTAATGATAAAACAATTAATCACGAAAAAATAGGTGGAGTAAATGATAAATTAAACTCCGAACTTAATACATACTTTTATTTTAAAACAAAGCGTTAATTATGAAATTAAAGAAATTATTACTATATTTATCTCTATCTAGTACATCCCTGTTATATATTTCGTGCCAACAAGCAACGCAAAATAATTCAAAAAACAATGATTTAGAAATTTCTAAAAAAGAAAATGTTAATGATGTAAACAAAGTTTCAAAACCCGAGGAACCTCAAAAACCTGATGAATTCAAAACACCAAAACAAACCAAAAAAATGAAAACATCAGATAAAGAATCAAATATTACTAAAATTGAACAAATACATACCATAAAACCAAAAACCAAAATTGATGAAAAAGCAAAATGAATTCACAAAAAAGAAGATAATAAAATAGCAGAAAAATATCAATTTCCAGAGTTAACAAAAATTAATATTAAGACTTTATTAAGTTCTCAAGGGGATTTAAAAAATCCAAAACTTCTTTTTGACAAAACAGAATTTCCAAAAAATGTTGTTTTGTCAAAAACACCAAATAATATCTCTTTAATGAATTTATATTTTAGAAACGAAATGAATAAGGTTCTTTCATTTATTGTAAATAAAGGTAATCAATACATAGATCTGCCAAAATGATTTACGCCAAATTTTATCGAAAGAAACTCTGTATTTGCTAAAATTCCCGATTTACAGGTTTATTTTAAAGATAATAATGAAATGTTAGTTTTAAAACATCAAATTATGTTATCTCATATTTCAAATGACGAATTAACCATTGAAAATGGTCAATTAATTTTTAAAAAGGAAATAACTAATTTTTTAGATAAACCTTACCACAACAGAAAAATTAGATTTACTTTACAAAAAATTTTAAATAGATTTTTTAATCAATTTCAAAATCAACCAATTGTAATTGATGTTGATTTAGACGATTTAATAGATAACAAAAAACACCGATTCAAAGACCAAAATTATAACTATGATGTCTTTTTAGAAAATAATACAATTAGGCTTGTTTTATCACACAAGGACAATCAAAAACACTTTAGTTTTAATGATGTAAATCAAGATCTGTTTGATAAATTTAATACAATCACCGAAATTACTTATTTAGCAAATCAAAATGATGATAGATTATTTTCATTATCTGAAAATTATTTAACAGATGATTTACATGCAAAATTATCAACTAACGAAAGAGCTTATGATTCAAATAACAAAGTATATAGCGCACAACGTGTTCTAACTAATCAAAAAAGAGAATTATTTGATAATATAAAAAAACGGGTATTTGTTCTAGGTGGTGGAACATCTACAATGATTGCAAAAGTAAAACCAAGCGATCCAAATGATCAAAGGTATTATTTTATTACCAATAGACATGTAAGCGATATATTACAAAAAAATTGAGGTAATCCTAGAATTTCACAAAAACTAATCATTCCTGATTTTGATGATCAAAAGATAGCTAATATCAATTCTGAAATTTCTATTAATATAAAGCCTGATAATTTTATTCTTAATTTTTGACAAGCAGAAAATCAATATAATAGAAATGGACAACAATATACCCAAAATCAAAGATATAAAAATTTAAATGATGCCGATATTTCAATTAATATAATTGATATTAAACATTTATTAGAGCAAGCCAAACAAAAAGGTAAAACTCAAATTTTAAATTATTTAAACAATTGAGCTAAATTACCAAATCTAAAATTAAGCAAGCAAACAAAATATTTACAAAATGATAATTATGTAAAATATTACGTTGCTTCTTTCCCGGTAGATGCTCATGCCGGTTTTTCCGGTTTAAGATACCGCGAACATATTATTAATAAAATTGAAGAAGTTATAATAAATGATCAAGACTATCCTTTTACTAAATACGGAAATTTTAATTCTTTTATATTAAATGATTCATCAGATAATAAATATGATTTAACCTCAGGAGCTTCAGGAAGCGTGGTTTTTGATGAAAACATGAATATGGTTGCTTTATTTATGCAAAATTTAGGTAATGATGGATATGGTTTTGGTTTATTGAATTCATATGATTTTGATTACTTTGGATACGAAACAAATAGTAATTCAAATTCTTTTAAAAATAAACTTTTAAAAGAGATTAAAAGAGCACCAAAAAAATTTGAAATGATTGAATTATAAAATCTTTATTACTATACTATAGTATAAAAAAATATGAAAAAGGGTTTATATAAATAACCTTTTTTAATATAATAATATAGCAATTTATTAAATTGCCAGATGTGGGAGATTAATTTAATCGTATACCACAATTATCGAAAGGATTCTATTAAACAAAATGGCAAAAAAAGAAATTCAACGTGTTGCTAAATTGCAATTTATTGCCGGAAAAGCTAAACCAGGTCCTGCATTGGCCGGGGTTGGTGTTAACATGCCAGAATTCACTAGAGCATTTAACGATGCCACTAGAGATAGAGGTGATGAACCAGTTCCTGTAAAAATTACAGTTTACAAAGACAAAAGCTTTGAATTTAAGCTATTCACAGCACCTGCTTCATATAAAATTATGCAAGCAGCAAAATTAAAATCAGGTTCTAAAAACTCTAAAACTACTATTGTTGGAACAATTACTAAAGAACAATTAAAAGAAATCGCAGAATATAAATTACCCGACCTAAACACAAATGATATTTTTGCAGCTATGTCCATAGTTGCAGGAACCGCAAAACAAATGGGTGTTTTAATCGAGGGTTGAGATGATATATTTAAAGCTAAAGCGGAAGCTAAAGCTGCTGCAAAGGCTGCGTCATTAGCTGCCGCAAAAGAAGCAGCATTACAAGCCGACCAAGAAAAATTAAATGAAACTAAAGGTCAAACAATTGAAGTACGTACAATTAGTGATGAAAAAGAAGGAGCAGAATAATGGCGAGAAGATTACCTAAAAAATTAAAAGCTGCTCGAGAATCTTTTGATAGAACTGTTGCTTACGAACTAGAAGAAGCAATTGAATTAGCAAAAAAAACAGCATACGCAAAATTTGATGCTTCAATTGATTTATCTTTCAACTTAAATTTAGATGTTCGTAAAGCAGACCAACAACTACGTGGAGCTGTTTTATTACCAAACGGAACAGGAAAAACTGTTAAAGTTTTAGTGGCTACAAATAACGTAGAAAAACAAAAACTTGCGAAAGAAGCAGGGGCAGACATAGTATTAGATGGTCCGGCATTAGAACAAAAAATCAAAGAATCAAATTTTGATTTTGATGTTATGGTTGCTGATCCTACAATGATGCCTTTACTAGGAAAATATGGAAAAGTTTTAGGACCTAAAGGCTTAATGCCTAACCCTAAAACCGGAACAGTAACTCCAACACCCGAAAAAGCTGTTGAAGAACTAAAAAAAGGAAAAGCAAATTATCGTACAGACAAAGCCGGAATCGTGCACTCTTTAATCGGTAAAGCAAGTATGAGCACAAAAGATTTAGCAGAGAACGCTAGAACTTTAATTTCTTTAATTAAAAAACTTAAACCAGCGGCGGTTAAAGGAACATATATGCTAAACCTAACCGTTTCAGCATCGATGGGACCAAGTGTAAAAATTAAAATAGAAAAATAAAAAAGCACTTAATACAAGGTGCTTTTTTATTATACATTGACTCTCTAAAAATTAATTTTAAATAAAAATAATTACATTTATAATTATAAAGATGTTATAAGACTTAATTAGAAAGGTTGAATAATGAGTTTAATAACCAAATATAATGGTTTTTCATATAGTTTTGACGAACAAAAAGCAAAAAAATACATCAAAACCATACAAAGATTTTTAGCAAATAAGTTAAAACAATCTAATTCTAATGGTTTTGTAGTAGGAATTAGCGGCGGAATTGATTCAGCATTAACTTACGCACTAGCACATTCAGTTGCCCCAAAACATACTTTTGGTTTTGTGATGCCAATTCAAAAAATGACTCAAGAAGATTTGAAACACATCCAACAATTAGAATCTGATTTTCATACAAAATTCGAAACTATAAATCTAACCGAAACTTTCAATACCATTAGCAAGCAATTAAAGCTATCGAATTCCTTGGCTATTGCTAATATTAAGCCTCGTTTAAGAATGACAACTTTATATGCAAAAGCGCAAGAAAATAACTCTTTAGTTTTAGGAACCGATAATGCTGACGAAATTTATATTGGTTATTTTACTAAATATGGTGATGGTGGCGCAGATTTACTACCAATTTGCCAACTTACTAAAGCCGAAGTAGGTTTTTTAGCTAAACTTTTAAAGGTACCAGACAGCATAATAAATAAAAAACCATCTGCTGGATTATGAGATGGTCAAACCGATGAAAACGAGCTGGGATTTAGTTACCAAGAATTAGATTTTTATTTAAACCATCTTAATCAACCAAGTGAAATTAAGAAATACTTATCACAGGGAACTATTAAAAAAATTCAATACAAACACAAAATTTCACAACATAAACGCGATAAAATTTACAAACCAAACAAAGTTAGATAGGAGAAACTATGGCTGGACACTCACACTCAGCAAATATCGCTCATAGAAAAGGCGCACAAGATGCGGCCAGAGGAAAAATTTTCCAAAAATTATCAAAAGAAATTTTTGTTGCAGCACAATCAGGACCAGATCCCGATAAAAATCCAACGTTAAAACTTGCTATTTCCAAAGCAAAAGCAAAGAATATGCCTAAAGATAACATTGAAAGAGCAATTACAAAAGCAACTGGAACCAAAGGTTCAGAATCATTCACTGAATTAATCTTTAATGCTACTATAAGTGGTGGTGCTACTTTTATTGTTGTCACTTTAAGTGACAATATCAATCGTGTTAAATCAAACATTCAAGCATATTTTAACAAGCAAAATGCCACTTTAGGCAAAACTGGACAAATTCCTTTTTCTTTTGATAAAAAAGGAATTATTGAAATTTCAAAATCATTAATTAATGAAGATGATTTTATGGTTTTTGCGTTAGAAAACGGTGTGGAAGACGTAAAAACTACAGAAGATAGTTTAATTGCGTTGTGTGCACCTGAAAATTTCAGTGAATTCAAAAACGCAATTGAAACTCAATTAAAAATAGAAGACTTCATCCAATGTGAAGTTACTTATATTCCAAATATATATGTAGCCTATGAAACAGAAAAGGAAGCAAAATTATTAGATTTTGTCGAAAAACTCAAAGAGGATGATGATGTTCAAGATGTCTTTCATAATATAGAAATTACACAAAAACAATGAAATGAATTACAAACTTATATAACGCGATAGAAAACGGAATCAATGCTCCTTGAGCGTCAAAATTAATTTTAAGTTTCTTATTTTTATTTGCTTTATTACTCATCCCTACATTGCTTTCTTTACTTTTACCTTTTTTTAGAAAAAGTATTCATAAAAATAAAGTTTATTTATATGCTTTTTCTACTGGTTTTTTTATAGTGCTGTCTACATATGGATTTTTAAAAGAATCATTAGAAGTTTCTTCAGGAATTGTAGAAAATTTAGAAGAAACACATAATTCTGCATTTTTATTAAACGTCGGTTTAGTCGGTGGTGGAATATTAAGTGGTTTAATCTTTGCGTTTGTGCTTAAATTTGTTATTTCACATCGTTTAAACAAAAAATTAATGGTTTCTAACAAACTTAGTGTTTTTAGTCACCAACACTCACACAACAACCACCATCACAACCATCAACATGACAGTTTTTTAAATAATCAAGAAGATAAAATTGAATTAGCCGAAGACACATTAAAACAAAAAGTGGAAGGTAAACTAAAACTTATCGCACTACTTTTATTACTAACTCATAGAATTCCAGAAGGATTATTAATTGGTTATAGTTTAAATCAACTAATACCAGGTCAAAATGGAAATCCTGGTGATTCTGCACTTACAACAGCATATTTTGCATCACTTATTCTACACCTAATTCCTGAAGAAATGATTTTTTATGTTCGTTTAAGAGATGCTGGATTTTCACCATGAAAAGCTTTATTTATCTCATTTTTAGGTTTATCATTATTTTTACCATTCATTTTAATTGGTATTTATGGTGGTGATTTCGTAAATGAATATCTTAAAAGCATTATCTATTCAGCAATTGGTGGAATTTTTCTATTTACCTCACTTGTAGAATTTTTCCCAGAATTCTATCACGAGTTCTTTAATAAAAAGAAATGACTGATTACAATTATTTTCTTATTTCTTGGTGTCGTCTTTTCAGTAATTATTTTATCTTTTCACTCACACTAAAACAACTTCAATTAGAAGTTTTTTTTATACTTTTTGCAATCTCTATAAAAATAAGTGTAATATTGTATAATTAAAATATATTTTAAATAAATAAATTTATTTTAAAATAAGGGGTTAAATGAATCACAAGCAAAAATTATGATTTTTTATAACAGCTAGCATAGTTTTAGCATTATTATTCGTTGCTTTATTAATTATTTTTTTATTAATTAACACAGATCAAAGACTACTTATTTTGCTTGTTGTTGGTCTATTTTTAATTTTAATGTTAATTTTAACGATTTTATACTTTTCAATTGTAAATTTTACAAAATCGCGCGAGCTAGTTAAGCGTTCTTTTGATAATTTTGTCGATGAAATAATGACTAATAATAGTATCGGAATTATCATTTACGATGTTAATCGCACTATTATATGGTCTAGCAATTTCATAACTTCTAAATTTCACAAAAGTTTTATAGGAATACAAATTAATGATTTCTTAACTAAATTAGATCCAAATTACAATCAATTTAAAGAAATCAATACTACTAAAATTACAATACAAAATAATGATAACTACTATGAAATACAGTTTTGACCGCTTAACAATAGTATCATAATCCGTGACATCACATTAGAAACTTTATTTAAGAAGGAAATGCACGAGCAAAAATCAGTTATTGGTGAATTAGAAATTGATAATTATTCACTCTTACAATCAGTTTTATCCGAAGAGCAACTATTTAATGTTAACAAAGTCATAATTGACACTTTAAACGAATGTGTTGAAAGATATAACTTAATTTATCGTCAATATACTAACGGAAAATTTATTTTAATAACTAACAAAATTTCTCTTAAAAAATTAAAGCAAGAGAATTTCGCAATCTTTACTAAAATTAACGAAAGAATCAAAAACACCGAAAGCATCAAACTTTCTGTTTCGCTTGGTTTGGCGACTGGTTGAAGTTTATTAAATAAAAAACTCGAACAAGCCAAAAAAGCACTTAATCAAGCTCAATCACGTGGTGGAGATCAGATCGCAATTTTTTCAGATACCACGCAACCAATTTATTTTGGTTCTTATACTGAAATTCTTTCAGATAATAATCGCACCAAAATTAGAGTACTTGCTGAAAAAATTGCTAAGAAAATGTCAAACCCTGATATTGAAAACGTAATAATTTACGGGCATAAATTGGCTGATTTAGACGCAGTTGGTTCTGCTTTTGGAATTTATAACATCGCTAAAGCTTTCAATAAAGAAGCTTATATAGCAATTTCTACATTTGATGCAACTACCACAAACTTGTTACAAAACATTAAAAAACAAAACGTGTTTATCAAAATTGCGACTGCTAACAAATTAACCAGCGAACGAAGTCTGATATTTATTGTAGATACATCGCATCCTGAACGCACTGATAATATTGATGCAATCGCTAACTCGGTTCGTGATAATGTTTTTGTTTTAGATCACCACAGACCAGGTAAAAGTATTGATTTTTGTACTAAAACTAATATGTATGTTGACACAAATGCATCATCCGCATCAGAAATTGTTACCGAACTATCAATATTCTTAAGTTATAAAGTAGATATTTCAAAAGAAATTGCGCAGCTATTATTAAATGGAATATATTTAGATACAACCCAATTTTCTAAATCCACTTCAAAGCGTGCTTTTGAAGCTTCAGCTTGATTAGAAACAAAAGGAGCCGATTCCTCAATTAGTGTAGATTTACTAAAATACGATGACACAACAGCAAAAACAATAAAAAAATTACTAACAAATATAATTGAAGTAAGAGAAGGATATTATTTAGCTTATTCCGACGAAGAAGCTTCAAGCGACGTGATTTCTATTGCTGCAAACGAAATTTTAAAAGTGCGTGGACGTAAAGCTTCGTTTGTTGTTGCAAAACTACCAAATTCAAAAACTTATAAACTAAGCGCGCGCGGAATTGATACTAATGTACAAGTAATTTGTGAAGCGGTTGGAGGTGGTGGTCATTTTGCTACTGCTGCTGCTGAATCACAAGAAGAACTACCAATTTTCGCAGATAACATTAGACACGCAATTACAACTGCCGAAAGGACATAATATGAAGATTATTT
Organism: Mycoplasmopsis mustelae; assembly: GCF_004365095.1. Classification (NCBI taxonomy): domain Bacteria; kingdom Bacillati; phylum Mycoplasmatota; order Mycoplasmoidales; family Metamycoplasmataceae; genus Mycoplasmopsis; species Mycoplasmopsis mustelae. The sequence goes on along the minus strand of NZ_SOCN01000001.1, from coordinate 477,865 downwards.
TACTTAAAGATTGCAAAGATGGAAAAGCAAATACAATCATCGATGTAGCACCAGGTTATGGTGTAAACTTCTTAATTAAAAAAGGTTTTGGTGTCGCATACAACGAGCAAACTAATGCACAATTACAAAGAAAGCTTAACGAATTAGTAGCAAATGAACATCAAGTGCGCTCTGAAGCCTTAAAATTAAAAAAACAACTTGAAAATCTAACTTTAAAATTTCACTTAAATGCTAATATTGATGGACATAAAAATCTAAATGTCCATGGCTCAGTCTCAACTAAAGAGGTTGATAAACACCTAAAGGAATTAGGCTTTAAATTACCAAAACACGCTTTACATAAAATTCATTTAGTTTCTGAAGGATCACACGAAATCGAAGCAGCTCTTTACAAAGATATTGTTGCAAAAATACGGATTGAAATCACAATAAATGTTAAGAAATAAATTTAAACCTATCTATAATAATTTTGAAGAACTTAAAGTGAGGTCTCTTTCTGATACTTTATTCAGAGATTTTGTAATGGAAAAAGACGTCCTAGCGATTATGCTATCGGACGAAGAAAAACAGTATTTAGCAACAGATTATTTAACTTCTGACGACTTTTTTTCAGCGCAATATCGTCAATTATTCGAACTCATAAAATACAAACGCAGCAAATCTAATAATCACATCACGTTTTTTGGCTACCTAGAAATTTCAACCGAAATAGCTAACGACGCATCATTAAGAAGTCGTTTTCCCTTGGTAACAGAAGCTTTATTAAGTGATTTAGCTGTAATGTTTAATAATAGTACAAACTTTAATTTTTATTTAGAAAAATTATTAGAACTCACGCGTTTGCGCGCTTTAGAAGCTTTTTACGCTGAAACTTTATCTGCATTCAAAAACAATAGCGATATCACCTGACAAAATTCTTTAAATGATTTTGAAACATTTATCTTAGAAAACAACGAGCGAGCTTTAAAGAATAGTTCTTTTGTAGATATAGATACTGCAACTGAAACATTCTTAGAAAAAATTGAATCTATTATTCATGGAGATGACCCAGATATTCATTCTATTTTTAGTGGATTTGATTCAATAGATCGCTTCACTAAAGGCTTCAAACCGGGTCAATTTATTATTTTGGGTGCTCGCCCAGGTGTTGGAAAAACTGCGTTAGCTTTAAACATCGCAAGAAACATAATTCGTGATCGTAGTAAATCATGCGCTTTTATTTCTTTAGAAATGCCTGTTCAAGAACTTATCGGAAGATACTATTCATCTTTAGCTAACATTGAACTTGGAAAATTACAAAATCCAAAATATTTAAGTAATTTAGAACTTAATAAATTAAAAAACCTTGCTTCATTCAATGAAAATCGAGGTCAAATTTATTTTGACGATGTTGCAACCAGCAAAATAACTGATATTATTTGAAAAATTAAACAACTTTCCAAAGATTTAAACGGTGGCTTAAGTTTTGTTGTAGTGGATTATTTACAATTAGTTTCTGGTGGTTCAAGCCACGGGACTCGTTCTAATGAGGTCGCCATGATTTCACGTACTCTAAAAACTTTAGCTTTAGACTTAAAAATCCCAATTTTAGCACTCTCACAACTTTCACGTAATGTGGAAAATCGCGAAGATAAGCGTCCACAATTAATAGATCTCCGTGAATCCGGAGGAATCGAACAAGATGCGGATATTGTTATTTTCTTATCGCGCACAATTCTAGATAAAAAGAAAAAAGATAACGAGCAAAAAACAGAGGAATATGCCGATATTTACAAAATTACCGAAGTAACAATCGCAAAAAATAGGAGCGGCACAACCGGTTATGCTGATTTAATATATGAAGGAAGAATTGTTACTTTCAAAGAAAAAGAAAGAAACGAATAGAGAGGAAATTATGGAATCCTATCCCAATAAGCAGTTAATTAAGGAGCAAAAATGAACTGATATAGTTTTATAGTATTACCTTTTTTACTGCTTTTATTTGTTCTATCAGCCGTTTATAGCGGCTGCGAAATTGCTTATTCTACGATTTCAAAAGCTAAAATTTACGAAATGTTAGAACGCAAAGAAAAGTGCGCTAAATTAATTAATAAATATGCAGGTCGCTACGAACGAGTTTTAACCACGATTTTAATTGGAAACAACTTAGTTAATGTTATATCATCAATTTTAACTAGCTGATTTTTAGCACAATTAATTCCTAATAACGAATCATTAACAATCATTATTACAACAGTAATAGTAACTCCATTATTAGTTATTTTTGGTGAAATAACACCCAAATTAATTGCTAAAAAATACCCCAAAAAATACTTACAAATTTTTATTTGATGAATCGAATTTAGCTACTGAATCTTTTGAATTTTAACCTGACCTATTAAACGTTTTTCGAAACAAATGTACATCACTAACTCTGAGCAAGATTTAAAATCAATGATTAATTTAGCGCAAAGTGAAGGTGTTTTACAAACCGGAGAAAGCATTTTAGCTAAAAACGCATTGGATTTAGATTCCACCAAGGTTGCTTCTCACTATGTAAAACTAAAAGATGTAACAACCTTAAATTACAAGGCTAGTTTACAAGAGGCAAAAGATTTATTTAAAGAAACCAACTATTCAAGGATTCCGGTCGAAAAAAACGGTGAGTTAATTGGCATTATCTTATTAAAAGATATCTTTTATTTAACTAGAGCACGCATTATAAACTACGTTAAAACCGTGCCATTTATTTCTACTCATTCTGTTTTATCTAGTGCTTTAGATAAAATGCGTGCCGCAAGAGCACAAATGGCTTTTGTTGTGGAAAATAACAATAGCACCGATATTTTAGGTATTATATCTTTTGAAGATATTATGGAAGAAATTGTTGGTGAAATATATGATGAATATGACGATGATGAAGATATCTTTGAAATTTCATTAGAAAAATCTCGTGTTAAAGGGAATGTTATAATGTGAGATTTATTTAAACAAATGAAAATTAATACTAATTTATTAAAAGAAGACGAAGAAAATTTAACTGTATATCAATATTTCACTAAAAAAATTGACCGACCGAGATTATATAAAAATTCTAAATACACCTTAAAAAACAAGGTTACCTTTAAAGTTTTAGAATTATATAAAGACAATAAGTCAAAACACTCTAAAGACAAAGCTTGCATCGAGGTATCAATTGAATAATTTTGACTATGCTACAATTACAAGCAATCATTTAGAGTTTGTTTTAAAAATAGCAAGCATAACATTAATAATTTAACTAAAATTAAAAAAATGTTAAAATATACTAATAATATATCAATAGATAAGAGATAAACGCTAAAGAATGGACGGGTCCTAGTTGTAAGACTAGGCTATGGTGGTTTTAGCGCTAAGACAAACTATATTTATATAATATCAATTTATTCAATATGAAAGGATTTTAAATAATGGCAAAATTAGACTTTGACCGTAGTAAAGAACACATTAACGTTGGAACAATCGGACACGTTGACCACGGTAAAACAACATTAACCGCTGCGATTGCTACCGTTTTATCTAAAAAAGGACTTGCACAAGCTCGTGACTATGCATCAATCGATGCAGCACCAGAAGAACAAGCTCGCGGGATTACTATTAATACAGCACACATCGAATACGAAACAGAAAAACGTCACTATGCACACGTAGACTGTCCTGGACACGCTGACTACGTTAAAAACATGATTACAGGGGCAGCTCAAATGGATGGTGCTATCTTAGTTGTTGCCGCAACAGATGGACCAATGCCTCAAACACGTGAACACATTCTTCTTTCTAAACAAGTAGGAGTACCTCGTATGGTTGTTTTCTTAAACAAATGCGACATGTTAGAAGGTGAAGAAGAAATGCTTGAACTTGTTGAATTAGAAGTTCGTGGGATGCTTTCTGAATACGGATTTGACGGATACAATACTCCATTTGTAAGAGGATCAGCTAAATTAGCATTAGAAGGTGTTGCAAAATGAGAAGAAAAAATTATGGAGTTAATGAACCACGTTGATGAGTACATTGAAACTCCAGTTAAAGATTTCGAAAAACCTTTCTTAATGGCTGTTGAAGACGTATTTACAATTACAGGACGTGGAACCGTTGCTACTGGACGTGTAGAACGTGGAACTTTAAAATTAAACGAAGAAGTTGAAATCGTTGGACTTAAACCTACTAAGAAAACTGTTGTTACAGGAATTGAAATGTTCCGTAAAAACCTTAAAGAAGCTCTTGCGGGAGATAACGCTGGATTATTACTTCGTGGAGTTAACCGTGATGATGTAGAACGTGGACAAGTTTTGGCTAAACCAGGTTCAATTATTCCTCACACAGAATTTGAGGCAGCAATTTATGTTCTTAAAAAAGAAGAAGGTGGACGTCACACACCATTCTTTAAAAACTATAAACCACAATTCTACTTCCGTACAACCGACGTTACTGGTGGAGTTGAATTCGAAGCTGGGCGCGAAATGGTTATGCCTGGAGAAAATGTTAACTTAAAAGTTAAATTAATCGCTCCTATCGCCGTTGAAGCCGGAACCAAATTCTCTATCCGTGAAGGTGGCCGTACAGTTGGTGCTGGTTCAGTAACTAAAATTATTAAATAATTTTTTAGAAATTAAAAAACTATTCTCCAACTTTTATGGGAATAGTTGCTGAATTACAAACCTAAAAGCTACACTAAATAGCAAAAATTTTATACAAAAAAAGATGATATTTTTAAAAGTCATCTTTTTTTGTATTTCCCGTATTTCCCTCTTTTATGAGTATAAAAGCGTTTATTCCTATATTTAAGGAATAAACAATGAATTACAAACCTAAAAGCGACTTTATTTTTTTTAAAGTTTATAGTATAGTTTTTAGATTTGTAATTTAAATTTCTCTATATTTTAGTAAAATAAAATATTTCTAAATTCTTAAAAAAATGATATTATTTAAATACTTTTGTAAAAGTATCTTTTTATGCTTCCAAAAGCAGCAACAGGAGTAGTATGATTCAAATTTTAAATAAAAATGAAATCAAGAAAATTACGAAAAGTTGCTCAATCTTGGCACAAGTCAAACAAGTTTTATGAGACTTTATAAGACCAGGGGTTTCATTAAAAGAAATAGATCAATTAGCTTTTAATGAAATCAAAAAACACGGAGCCAAACCTGCTTTTTTAGGTTTGTATAATTTTCCCGCAACCACATGTATCTCCGTAAACGAACAATTGATCCATGGAATTCCTTCAAATTACATCGTAAAAGAAGGCGATTTAGTCAGTATTGATATCGGATGTGTTTGAGAAGGATTTTATAGTGATAGTGCCTTTACTAAAGCGATTGGTAAAGTTAGCACAAATGACCAAAAATTAATAGATGTCGCGATCGGTGCCTTTGAATCTGGATTATTAGCAATTAAACCAGGCGCAAGAATCGGAGATATCAGTTATGCTATTGGTGAATATATCAAAAAACATAATCTATATACACCAGATGAATTTTGTGGTCATGGAATAGGAAAACAATTACACCAAGATCCAAACATCTTTAATAGTGGTCACAAAAACACTGGACCACTATTAAAAGATGGTATGGTCATATGTATAGAACCAATGATAATTCAAACTCCTAAAATTAAAATATTATCAGATGGTTGAACTGTCGTTAGCGCTAATTTAACAAACACAGCACATTATGAACATACCGTTTTAATCAAAGACGGAAAAGGTGTAGTCCTTACGAAAGGAATTTAATTTGGCAAAAGATGCAATAAAATTTAAAGCAATCGTTAAAGAAGCTCATACAACTGATTTATATACAGTTGAATTAGAAGATAACGGTGCACTAATTAAAGCTCATATTTCAGGTAAAATGCGTGTAAATCACATTCGTATTCTGCCTGGCGATTCAGTTGACGTAGAAATGAGTCCTTATGATTTATCACAAGGACGTATTGTATATCGTCATAAATAATTAAGGAGAATTTAATGAAAGTTAGAGCAAGTGTAAAACCAATCTGTAAAGATTGCAAAATCCTCAAACGTCGCGGTATAAACCGTGTTATTTGTATCCACCCAAAACATAAACAAAGACAAGGTTAATAAGAAAGGTACATTAAATGGCTAGAATTTTAAACATTGAAATTCCAAACGAAAAACGTGTTGTTGTTTCATTAACATACATTTACGGTATTGGAAGAACATTAGCGAAAAAAATCTGTGCTACTGCTAAAGTTAGTGAAGATGCACGTGTTAAAAACTTAACAGAAGAAGAACTATCAAGAATTCGTGAAGCAGCTAAAGAGTATACAACAGAAGGTGATTTACGTAGAGAAAGAACATTGGACATTAAACGTTTAATGGAAATTAAATGTTACCGTGGAATTAGACATCGTAAAGGTCTTCCGGTGCGTGGTCAATCTACTCAAAAGAACGCTCGTACCCGTAAAGGTCCAAGAAAAACTGTAGCTGGAAAGAAAGGTAAATAAGAATGGCTCGTAAAAGTAAGAAAAAAAACGTTGTTAGTGGAATTGCACATATCCATTCAACCAATCAAAACACCATTGTTACCTTTACTGATGAAAAAGGAGATGTAATTGCTTGATCATCAGCCGGAGCAATCGGATACAAAGGAACAAAAAAGAAAACTCCATACGCTGCTGGATTAGCAGCACAAGCTGCCGCAGAATCTGCTAAAGAACACGGAATGAAAACTGTTAAAGTTGAACTTAAAGGACTAGGGGCAGGAAAAGATGCTGCTAGAAAACAAATTGAAGTTGCCGGGATTACAGTTACTGAAGTTAAAGATGTTACACCAGTTCCTCACAATGGAACTAGACCTCCAAAACGTATTTTAAAACGTGAACGTGCTAAAAAATAAACCATAGTATTTAAGGAGATCTTGTATGGAAAAGATGAAACAATTATCTTATAACAAAAAACCAGTATTCAGAGAAGTCGGTGAAAACGAAACCACTTTTACGTTACAAGGACTAGAACGTGGTTTTGCAAACACTTTAGGAGTAGCATTAAGACGCGTACTGCTATCAAGTATCACATCACTAGCACCATTTTGTGTTAGAATCGATGGTGTAGAACATGAATTTACCACTATTAAAGATGTTATCGAAGATGTTCCAAGTTTGATTATGAATTTACGTAAAGTGAAATTCACATATGATCCCGAATTGGTTTCAGATAACGAAATCATTAAAGTAAAATTAGTTTCAGATAGTGAAGGTATCTTAACTGCTGCTAAAATTCAAATATCACATCCATCAGTTAAAGTAATTGATCCTAATATTCACATTGCTAATATTTCTTCAGCTAACGCATTAAAATTAGAAATGTTTTTACGTGTAGGCAGAGGTTTTGTTTCTTTTGAGGAAAACAAGGTATTTATTTCAAAACCCGAAATAAAAGTCGCTTTAGATACCGATATTAAAAAAGCAGAGTATATCGCAGTGGATTCAGATTTCTCACCAATTGAAAAAGTATGATACTCTCAAAGAGAACTAAACTCATCATCACCTAAAATTGAAGAAGAGCTCGAATTTAATATTATAACTAACGGAACCGTAACAGCTAAACAAGCAATTAAATCAGCAGCCGAAATTTTAATCGGACATTTTGCGGTAATCGGTGATGTAGAAAACATTAAAAACGTTGATATTTTTGAGAAAGAAGAAGAAATTGAAGAACAAACCCCAGAAAACGAAATTGAAATCTCTCAAATGGGGTTCAGCGTCCGTTCTTATAATGCGTTAAAAAAAGTTGGAATCAGAAAACTTAACGAACTGGCTGAAATGAAATACGAAGACTTGGAAAATATTAAAAACCTCGGAAAAAAATCTATTGAAGAAATTGTCAAAAAATGTAATGAATACGGTGTTTATTTAAAAGAAGGAGATGAATAGTATGGCAAATCCAAAACAAATTTACTCGCGTGATACTAAATGAAGAACAGGTGTAATGCGTTCATTAGTAACCGAATTATTAGCACACGGTTATTTAACTACAACTTTAACAAGAGCAAAAGAAGTCAGAAGACACGCAGAAAGAATGATTCAAAAAGCTAAAAATCCAACCTTAGCTAACAGGCGTGCGGTAGCAAGTTATCTACGTGATGTCAAAGTAGACGAAAACAAAAGCGTTTTAAAACACTTATTTGATAGTATAGCACCAAAATATACACAAAGAAATGGTGGATACACTAGAATTATTAAACTACCAAAACGTTTAGGTGACAACACACGTATGGCAATTATTGAACTTATTTAATTCTCCTTATAATTGAGCTTTATAAATTTTATTCTCACAACTCCTACCTGGAGTTGTTTTTTTACTGTTCAATCTTAGCACAAAAACAATAAAAATCACAAGGAGTTATAAAAAATATACTAAACAGTATATTTTTTAATTTATTTTACTCCTTAATTAACTAGCTCTCTTCATCTGTACGTGGTTTTACCTAACCTTTTTAGTTCGCGTGTATTCGCAACGAACACTGCAATACCGGCTAATAAACCAAGAAACGCAATCACTAAGGCAATTATAATAATAATTCTATAGCCCTCTAAGCTTGTGTGTTGTTCAAATTTTGGTGTATAAGCTTTCCCAATTGCTGATGACATTGGATAAAATCATGCATCAAGCGAAAATCCAATAAACGACATAACTCCAACTGATGAAGCATAAGAATTCTTTTCAATGTGAATTTCATTAAGTTGTGTATATCTCAATGTAGCCATTGCCCATGAAAGCGAACCAATAAACATAAAGAGAACAATGCTTGTTACAATTACAACAATTGGATTATTAATAAATCCTATCAATAAAATTGCAATAATTGAAACAATCGCTAATCCGGTTGATGTAACTAAAAAGAGAATATATGATCTAGTTTTATCCGCTCAACCACCAATAACTCATGAAATAAAAATTCTAAACCCATAAGAAAGAATCCCGGTTAAAATAAATGAAATTCATGTCGGTGCTTTATATTCATTTACTAACGTTTGTAGCACATAGAACGGAAAAGCTGTTTGAAAAGTATACATTCCCATTAAAAATAGTGCCAAGGCTCAAAGTTTTCAACTCTTAACTTGTTTAAAACCCTCTTTAAAAGCTAACTTAAATTTATCTCAGGATCATAAAGATTTTTCTTTTGGCGTAACTTCAGTGGTTTCATCTTCTATTGCTTTTTCAAGTGGTCGTTCTGGGACTAATGTAAATACTAAAACCGACACAACTAATAAAAATGCGGCAACTATAAAGACATAAACTGCAAACGGAACACCACTAGATGGGATTTCATTTTTCTTTAGTTTTCCTATTCAAAAAGTAACTATAAGAAAACCAAGTGCTCAAATTAAAACAAAACCAATAATTCCATTGAACGAACTTTCTAATCCATATGCAAAACCTTGATTTTCTTTTTTTGCTTGTTGAGATACCAATTTTCATAATGGAGTCCAAAAAATTAAAGTAGATGTAACTCCTCATAAACCTCAAATTATTGCATATTGCGCAAATAATACTTGCTTTTGTGCTTCGGTAGTTTGATAACTACGTTGATTTAACACCAAAATACCAAATCAAATTGCAATCATAGCAGTGGATACAATTGCTCCAAAGAGTAATCATCTGGAACTAAATTTATTTGCTAAAAATCCACCCGGAAGCTGTGTAACTAAGGTAACAATTCCGATGATAGCAATTAGTATAGCAACTTGATCTTCTCTAATTCCTAAATAAAGGTTAAAGTTAGGAATAATGTTTTTAAGATAGTAAGGAATTGCAATCACAAAAACATCGGCTGCCGCCAAAACAATCAAAGCAATAATTTGTTTTTTGCTAAATTCTTTCAGCCTCGATAACATTCTTATCCTTTCATTTTAAAGGTTATACATAATTAAATATTTTATTTTTCTAAATAAAATTCAGTAAGTAATGTAAAGTATTTAATAAAATTTTCGTAAAATGGTACGTGCCCTGCATTTTGAATAACTTCAACTCTTATTTTTTTAGCAAGTGTTTTAAAATATGCTTTTGTTTTTTCACAGTTAATAATCATATCGCTTTCACCTAAAACTAATAAGATTGGAACATCAATGCTTTTAATTCCTGCTTCAATTGCATTATGCAAGTTTTCATCAGCTAAACTATATCCAAGTTTCATAATATATGGGTTGTTTACAATTCCAGACTCAAAGTTTTTTCTTTCCCTTGCCTCAACCATCGGATCTTGTAACGCTTGCCCGTATATTGGCGAAAGAGTAGCTAATAAGTTTTTATACGCTTCAAATGTGGTTGGTGAAAATAATTTGAAGAATTCTTCTTTACGTTCTAATAAGGTTTTGTTCATTGGAGAAACATAAATCATTTTAACAAATAATTTAGGTTCTTTTTTATATGTTAATGAAATAGTTCCGCCACCCATTGAGTGTCCAATTAATACTACATCTTTTAAATTATTGTCTTTAATAAACTTAATAATCAAATCAGCAAAAGATTCAACGCTTACATCATCACCATTTTTTGGTTCTAACATATTATTTCCAGGAAATGCTAATGCATAATAATCACTTAAAGTTCATTGATCCATAAATACGTTATGGATTTCTGGCATTGAATTAAATCCGTGCACAAAGATGATAGGATTTTTTGGTTTGTTATTATCCTTAAAAAAGATTGGATAATCATACTTTAAAGTTTTCATAATCTCCTTTTTTATAACCACATAAACTCAAATATATAATTTGGTGGAAATATTTCTATATTAAATTTAATAATTATATACTTTTTTACAATATTAATTTTAAATTATCTTCTTCACTATATACCATTAGTATTTAGATAAATTTTCAAATCATTAGGATCTCATATTAATCTCACCTTTAAATTAGATAAAATAAACACGAGATAATATAAAAAATCAATTGAAAGAAATTAAATATCAAAAACCACTGCCATACTTTATAAAAATGCTAAAGCAGAAACACTAACGTAATTACTTTAAAAATTTTAAAATAGCATACACTAAGGTAAAAAATTGATTTTACTCTTAATATATGCTAACTATATAACATAAAAATAAAACAAAAAATGGTAATTTTTGCTTTTTTTCTTTATACCTAATTTATTATCAAAAATAACAAGATAATATAATATTATCAAATCTTAACTCTTTTACTTTTATCTATAAACATTTGATCACCTTTTTTGATGTTAAAAGTTTCGATGAATAAATCACAATTTGATAAAACTTTATTTGCACGAACCTTTGTTGGTGAGTGCACATCAGATTCTAATAATCTTTTTGCCAATCCATCTTTATATATAGATCTCCAAATCCTTGCTCAACTAATAAAAAATTCCTTCGCATTAAAGTCTGCTTCTCTTTTTGCCGCCTCTAAGGCACATGCAAAACCACCTAAATCAGCGATATTTTCTGAAACCGTTAATTTTCCATTAACTTTACCAAACGGTGTTGGTGTTTGATCATACAATGCAATTGCTGCTTGCGTGCGTTTTTTAAATTCATGTAAGTCATGTTCGGTTCATCAATTATTTAAGCGTCCCTTTTCATCAAATTGTGAACCATTATTATCAAAACCATGAGAAATTTCGTGCGCTATTACCGCCCCAATTCCACCATAATTTGCTGATTTTGATTGATTAATATCATAAAAAGGTGCTGCCAAAATTGCCGCAGGAAAAACTATTTGATTATGGATAGGAGTATAGTAGGCATTAATGGTTACAGGTGTCATTGACCACATTTTTCTGCTTTCTGCTTTATGATAAAGTGAAAAATTATATTCAGTAATTAGTTTTACAAATTTTTTAACATTTGCAAAAATATTTGAACCATCTTGATATGATTTAACCTTAAACTTTGCATAATATGGTCTAATTTCTTCTGGATAACCAACCATTGGTTCAAAAGCTTCTAACTTAATTATTGCTTTTTTAATTGTTTCTTTTGAAAGTCAAGTGTTTGCTAATAAACTTTCTTTATAAATTTGTATCATGCTTGCAATCATATTTTCTACGTCTTTTTTCGCTTTACTTCCAAAATATTTGTCTGCATAATACATACCTAAAGGCATTCCAAAAAATTTGGTAGTTAAATCGTATGCATAATCTTCCAAATTTCGAACTTTTTCAACCGCATTTAATGCATTTTTAAATTCTGTTGCTTTAATTCTAATTTCTTCCGACAAATACCCTGTAGTTGCTAAAAGATTTTTAATAAACAAAAAATCTTTATATTTGTTAAAATTTTCAGTACAAAAAATTTCATCAAATTCTTCAAATAATTTTAAGTTAGGAATTGATGCTTCTGTAACTTTTTGACCAACAATTAAATCTAATAAATTTGCCAAATTAACTTGTTTTGAATAAGTTTTTAGTTCATCTCGTTGTTTTAGTTTATATAAAGATACATAATCAGCTTGCTCAACCGCAGATAAAATATGATCTTTAAAATAATTATCAAAATCTATCGCATTTTGTATCATTTTGTTTGCCATATCTGCTTGAATACCAAAACTTACCAATAAATCTAAAACCATATTTCTTCAAACGTTTAATAATTTATTTTTATCAGCTTGATTATAAGTTTCTTTTGCAGGTAGAATAGTAGGAAGCGAATCTAATCAAACAATTCTTTTCTCGTTATCCACAAAATCTTCTCATAGTTGGATTTGAATCGGAAGCGCTGTATATTCTAGTCAAAAATCTCTATCTTGTTTAAATAAATCATCAAACGAGTTAATTTGATTTAATTTACTCAAAAATTCTTTAACGGGTTGCCATTCCAACATTGCGCGCTGTTTTTCATTAATTACTAGTTGATAAAATTTAATCAACTCTAAAACCATCGGATAATCTTTAGGTTGTTCTTTTTCTTTATCTACTCACTTTTTAATTAAAGATTTTAACAATTTCTCTAAATTAATATCTAATTCGACAAATGAACCTATTGATGCGCGATCTTCAGGTATTTTTGCAGTTTTAAGTCATTCTGCATTTACATATTCATAAAAGTCATTTTTTAATAGTTTATCCATAATTACTCCTATTTTTTGGGATCTATATTAGTTTTTAAAATTGATAAAAACGCTTCTTGTGGTACTTCAATACTTCCTAGTTTTTTCATGCGCTTTTTACCTTCTTTTTGTTTTTTAAGTAGTTTTTGACGTCTAGTAACATCTCCACCATAAAGTTTCGCAGTAACATCCTTACGATATGCTTTAATTGTTTCGCGTGCAATTATTTTTCCACCAATAGTGGCTTGTACTGGTACTTCAAAATTTTGTCTCGGGATAGCATCTTTTAATTTTACACATAATTCTCGTGCTTGTTCGTAAGCGCGATCGCGGTGCGCAATAATTGAAAAGGCATCCACTTTATCACCATTCAATAAAATATCTACCTTTACTAAATCACTCTCACGATAACCCAATCATTCATATTCAAAAGAAGCATAACCTTTTGTAGACGATTTTAAACGATCGAAGAAATCAAAAATAGTTTCAGCTAACGGTAACTCATAAATCACATTTGAACGCTTAGCATCTATCATTTCTAATGATTTATAGATTCCTCGTTTACTTTGACATAACTCCATTACATTACCAATATATTCATTTGGTATAAAAATTTGCGCTTGCACATAAGGTTCTTCAATTTTTTCAATAAAAGTTCGGTCAGGCAGTAGCGTCGGATTAGCAATCATTTCAACTTCACCTTTAGTGGTAGTCACCCGATATTCCACGCTTGGACTTGTTGCAATAATTCCTACTTTATATTCACGATCCAACCTTTCTTGTAAAATCTCCATATGTAGCATACCTAAAAAACCAACTCGAAATCCAAAACCAAGCGCTTTTGACGTTTCTTGCTCTCAACTAATTGACGAATCACTCAAAGAAATTTTTTCTAGGCTTTCTTTAAGTGATGAATAATCTCTGGTATCTACTGGATAAAATCCTGTAAATACTACAGGTTTCATTTTTTTATACCCCGGCAAGGCTTCTAATGTTGGATTGTCTCGCAAAGTAATGGTATCACCTACATTAACTTCCTTAGCATCACGTATGGCCGCCGAAACTCATCCTACTTCACCAGCTTCTAAGAATTCTTTTTTGTTTTCATAAGGATTGCGGACCCCAAGTTCTATAACGTGATAGTTATTATTTTCGTCATTACGTGACATAAATTTAAACTTATCACCTACTTTTAAATGTCCTTCAAAAACACGAACTAACATCACGACCCCGCGATATGCATCAAAATAACTATCAAAAATTAATGCTTTAAGTGGTTTACTATCATCAGCATTCCTTGGTGATGGTATAAATTCTACAATTGCATCTAGTAATTTATCTACACCTAAACCAGTTTTTGCAGACACCAAAATCGCATGATCGGTCGGTATTCCAATTACATCTTCAATTTCTTTTTTTACACCATCAACATCAGCAGATGGAAGATCAATTTTGTTGATTACAGGGATGATTTCTAAATTATTTTCTAATGCTAAATAGACATTTGCTAAAGTCTGCGCCTCAATTCCTTGCGTCGCATCCACCAACAAAAGTGCACCTTCGGAAGCGGCTAATGATCGTGATACTTCATAAGTAAAATCAACGTGTCCTGGAGTGTCAATTAAATGAAAAATATAATCACGATATTTTATTTGTACAGCGTTTAATTTAATTGTAATTCCTCGCTCTTTTTCTAATTCCATTGAATCTAGAAATTGTTCTTTTAAATCGCGTTGAGCTACCGTATTTGTAATTTCCAAAATACGGTCAGCTAAAGTGCTTTTTCCGTGGTCTATATGTGCGATAATTGAAAAATTCTTTATCTTTGATTTATCCATAATATTTTTAAATTATATTATTTTTTATTCTATTTTTATAAAATTACTATATATTCAAAATGATAGTTATAAAGTTGCAAAATTTATCACAAAGATAAATAAACTTATGAATCTCAAAATTAATAAGTTTATTTTTAACTATTAAAAAAAGAATAATCATATATCAACTTTCTCGCTTATTTAAGGTTTTCTTTAATAGAGGGAATAAGTTAATAATAATTGTTTTAAAATACTTTATTAATATTTACATCTTATGCTTTACTACTTTGCTAACATTTTTAAAATACTAATTAAAATTTTTTGCATAAAAAATTTATTGAAATTTAAAATTTTGTGCTATCATATTAACGATACTTGTTTTAGACAAGAATGAGACATATTAAATATGTCGCTGCTTGAGATAACCCTCCTTTCATCAAATAATTTAAAGGCCACTTTTGGTCTTTTTTTACCTTTTAAAATATGTTAAAATATTAAAATAATAAATAATTAAAAAAAGGAAATAAAATGAAAATTAAAAATAAATTGAGAGCGTTGCTCGTTTTTACTACATCCACAAGCCCTGTTATACTAACAGTTGCTTGTTCACAAACCCAAAACCATCAAACTATTAATACAAATACAAAACCACAAAACCAGCAAATCCAAGATCAAGAACTTAGACAGGAGTTACAAACTAAAATTAATTCATTAGATAATAAAGCAAACTTTATTTCTGAACTAAATGAAGCTAAAGATGAATCTGAATTAAGAATTCTAAAAACTAAGATAGAAAACGCATTAGTTAAAGAAATTCAACAACAAAAACAATTTTTAAGCGATATTATCAATACTAAAATACAAACAAATTCTATTAGTCAAAAAAACTTCTTAGCAAGCTATTTAAGTTTGAGAAGTAAAACAGATATTAAAAATCTTAAAGAAATGATTGATACATATTTCAAAAATTTAAAACAGGAAACCAAAACCTATATAGATAAAGTTAAAGATAATGCAGAATTACTAGAAAAATTTAAGTTATTAGATGATGATTTCACTACAATTTCTACACTAAAACAGGAAGCGATAAATAAATTTAATTTTGAAAAACAAACAGAATTTAAAAGTCAAAAAGCAGAAGTTGCTAAGAAAGTTAACCAACTAGAAGAAAATAAAGATATACAATTGCAGAAATTAAATGAGATTCAAACTTACGATGCATTAGTTTCTTTTGAAAACGAAATTGATAAACTTTTACAGCAACAGCAACAGAGAAAACAACAACAAATTGAAGCTAAAAAACAAGAAATTACTTTAAATATTTCTTTATTAAATTCAGATCAAAAAGATGCATTTAACCAAAAGTTATTAAATTCTGATACTTTAGAAACATTAAATTCTTTATTAGAGGCAATTAAATCTGAATTTTCAAAACTAACAGAAACAAACCAAAAAACAAATTTAAAAAGTGTTATTAATGTAACTTTATCAAAAATTAGTTCTAAAACCATAAAAGATAAAATTAGTGCAAAAATAAATAATCAAAATTCAGTATCTCAATTGCAAAGCTTCTTACAAGAAGCATTGCAAGAACTAAATAATGAAATCTCAAAAGCACTAACTAGCGCAAATGCTTCTTTAAAAATCCTTAACGTACAAGAACCTAACAATAATTATGATTTTACAAATCAATTATCCGTTGCTTCGTCTGCGGCAGAAATTAAATCTATTCAAGATAAAATAATTAAACAAATCCGAACCAAAAAACCACTTATGTTTGTTGAAGAAAAGGATTGAAAACGCACTAGTCCATACCTAACAACGTTGGTTGAAGCAAATGCTCCGCGAGAACTTGCAAATGATGCAAAAAGAGTATCTGTAACATGGGGCAGAAAAACAGGTTTTATATATTCAACTCCAACAAATTTAGTTCGTACCTTTACTCTAACTGAAGTCGATAAACAACTGCAAAATAAATTTATAGAACTTAAAAAACAAGTTTTAGATGAGTTTTACACACTAAGTAATGTAAATGGATTAAAAGTATATACATTCACAGAACACATTCAAAATTCTAGAATTTTACAAATCGGTATCTCACAATTATTATTTTCAATTGATCGGGTTTTACGTGACGGATACTTTTATCAAGAAATTTATGACAAATATTTAGGTAATGTTGATGATGGAATTGGTATAACTACAAAACCACCAGTCATTCAATCATTCAACAACTTAAAGAACAAATCACAAGCACTCAAAAACAGTGCAAATATCTAAAAGTAGCGCATTATGCGTTATTTTTAGATATTTTTGCTTTTTTACCTATAATATAGTTAAAAAAATATAAAAAATTTTCTTTTTCCGACTAAAAATCCTTAAAAATTAGGTTCATTTAAGCAATATTTTTAATTTAATTATGATATAATAAATTTTATGTTTAGTAAAAAAACATTATCATACAAAGACATCGCAAAACAGGCAAAAGTTTCAATTTCCACGATTTCTCGCTATTACAATAACGGTTATGTTTCTCAAAAAGCAAAAGACCGAATTCTAGCAGTTGTGAGAGCTAACGAATACCTACCAAACCACGGTGCGCGCTTAATCCGAGGCCGTGATAACTCAGTATTCATTATTATGCCAATTTGAGCACAAAGTTTATTTGCTTCAATTGCAAGCGGAATTACAATTTCATGCTCTAAAGCTGGTCGTAGAGTTAATACTACTTATTCCGGAAGTTCTACATCAGATTATATTGAAACTATTAGATATGCTTTATCATGAAGACCTACCGCAATTGTTATTTTTATTCCACAATATGATAAGGATTTATTTGATCACATCCGTAAAATCGAGGATACAGCTGTGATAATGTATGGACACCAAGTCAATGGTTTAAATTGAATTAAACCTGATATTCAAAAAGGATTTTATGATCTAACTACCAAAGTTTTAAATAATGCAAATCCTAAAGACCGTAAGGCGGTTTTTGTTAGTGACGACAGACTTTCTGATTCACAAATTGCCGAACGTATGCAAGGATATGAACAAGCCTGCCATGATAATGGTTGAAAAATATATGATTTTCATTTATCAACCAAAAAAGAATATGATGAAATATTAAAATTACATAACTACCTAAAACGCAATAATATAAAAAACATTATTTGTTCTACTCATGAAGTCTATGTAACATTAGTGGTAAACTTAGGCTCACGTGAATATAATTTATCAGATATTGGTTATCAATCAGTATATGATAATTTAAAAAATTACTCTGCCAAACTTTTTATAGATTATCCAAATATTGGTTTTAAAATAGAAGATATGATTTCGGTTTTTCGTGAAACTGGTGAATTTATAAATAAAATTATTCCATTAGAAATAGTTGACGCTAAAAAATAAGGAGAATATGAAAATTACTAAAAAACAAGACAATAATTTATTAACACTTTTTACAGCAACCGTTTGATCAACGCGAAAATTTGATAAAGAGTTTCAAAATACCAAAGCTGTTAAATTACCGCGCGTAATCTATGTTTTAATAGTTATTTTTTGTTCATTAATTTCTGTTTTTTCTTTAGTTTCCCCTGGCGACAGTATTAGACAATCTTGAGAAACCACTGTTAGTATATTACAATTATTTACATTCTTATTTTTCCTATTTGATTATATATCACATTTACTAACTTATCGTAAATATACTGAAAAAGACACAAAAACCCCCGTTTGAAAAAGCACTTTAAAATATATTTTTTCATGAAATGGAATTGTCATTTTAATTTGTATTTTATCATCACTACACACTATTGAAATTTTAAGAAGTGAGATTGCTACTAATTCAGAGTTTCAAAGAACCATTAATATTTTTAAAGTTTTAAATATTTTTAGATTCATTAGACTTTTTATTGTTTTAACATTTTTTGCACCATTTAAAATTATTATTGATGTTTTTTCCAAACAAAAAAAAGTGTTATCTTACGTTTTATTATTAGTTCTCTTAGTCATTATTATTTTTGCTATTTTAATTTGAAATAATGAAACAATTTATTTAGAAAACGAACAAAAAACATTTATTAATAAGGTTTTCTTCCTTGATCCAAATAATCCAAAAAAAGGATTTGTTGAAGGTTATCAACCAGAAAATTGAAAAATATTTGCAACATATTCTACTTTAGAAAATCAAGTAGATAAAGATGCATTTATCGCCAATAACAATATAAATAAGGATCTCATTAATATTTTTAATAACGGTCAAAATAAATTTATTTTAAGCGAGTACAACGCTTTATCATCAGGTTATGTTCAAAATTTTGTAGATGCTTTATACTTTTCAACCATAACATTAACTACCATAGGTTATGGAGACTTCCTACCACATGCGCCGTTAACTAAAATTATTGTATCTATAAATGCAATTATTGCATTAGCAATTATTGCTATTCCATCAGGGGTTATTGCAGGAGCATTTTTGAATCAAATGCAAGCACACATAGATAAAAAAAGTAAAAAGAAGCAAGAAAAAGAATCTAAGAACAAAGAGGTAAAAAATGATTAAATTAGGGTCTCATATTTCATTTAAAGCACCACATTATCTCCCTGGAGCAGTTCAAGAATCATTAAATAACGGAGCAAATGTTATGATGATTTATTTAGGTGCACCACAAACAACCAAACGTGTAGATGTAAAAAAATATAAATTAGATGAATATCTACAAAATTATCAAGATAAAATTGCCCAAAGAGACATTATCGTTCATGCACCATATATTATCAATCCTGCTAGTCCAAGTAAACATTCTTTTTCAAATGACTTCTTAATCCAAGAAATCAAAAGAATGAATTATTTAGGCCTTAAATACATGGTCTTACATCCTGGAGCACATACTGAATTCGAACCACAAGAAGCGTTAGATCAATTAATTGATTCACTAAAATACATTCTAAAAAACACCGAAGATGTTGTAATATGCATTGAAACAATGTCGGGAAAAGGAACCGAAATAGGTGTTAATTTTGAACAAATTCGCTATATTTTAGATTGGGTTAATTCTGACCGTATACAAGTTTGTTTAGACACCTGCCACCTTTGAGATTCTGGTTATGATTTACAAAACTATGAAGAATTTAAAGCAGAATTAAAACGTTGAAACATATTAGAACGCACCAAAGTTATCCATTTAAATGATTCAAAAAATGAAATTTTCTCTCATAAAGATCGCCACGCAAACATCGGAGAGGGAAATATAGGTACTCAT
The DNA here is from genome assembly GCF_004365095.1 of Mycoplasmopsis mustelae. Lineage (NCBI taxonomy): Bacteria > Bacillati > Mycoplasmatota > Mycoplasmoidales > Metamycoplasmataceae > Mycoplasmopsis > Mycoplasmopsis mustelae. Next base: position 457,739 of record NZ_SOCN01000001.1, on the reverse strand, counting down.
ACTTTAAAAAGGTTCGTGCATGATCCTGATTTTGATAATATTCCCATTATTTTAGAAACCCCTTGAAAACCAGAAGGACCAATTTATAAACAAGAAATTGCATTATTATTACAAAAATAATTTGATAAAATACATATATCAATTTGACTTTTAAAATATAAAGGAGCAAAAATGCCAAGAGATGGTTATACATTAGCTTGCACAACTTGCAAGATGGAAAATTACATTTCAAAGAAAAACAAAAAAACTCACCCAGAAAAGGTTGAATTATCAAAACACTGCTCAAAATGTAATGCACACACAACCCACAAAGAAAAGAAATAATTGAAGAATGCACTTTGCTGCGTTTTTTTATAATATAAAGGAGAATTATGAACAAAACAAAATTAAATGAAATGTTCACTAAAACCGGAGTAGAAGTTTTAATTTCTGAAGCTCCACAAACCAGACTTTGATATACAGGAATACAAACCACCGATGGTCTTATCGCAATCGAAAAAGATTGTGCCACATTATTTGTTGATGGTAGATATATTGAATATGCACAAAAATATGCCAAAAACGTTGAAGTTGTTTTATTAACCGGTGATGCTATTAAAAAATGGTTCGAAGCTAAAAACTTCAAAAAAATTGCTTTAGAAAAAGAATATTTAGTAAAAGAAGTACAAGACCGAATTTTGTCATGAACACAACCTCAACACATTGAATGAATTTCAGGTCAACAACTTAGAATTCAAAAAGATAAAAATGAAATTAAATTAATTCAAAAAGCCGTAGATATTTCAATGCAGGCCCTAGAAGAATTAAAACAATGAATTAAACCAGGAATGACCGAAAAAGAAGTTGCTGCAAAATTAAATTACTTATTAAAAATACATGGTGCAGAAAAAGAAGGATTCGAAGAAATTGTAGCGTCTGCTGAAAATTCTGCTGAACCTCACCACCATCCGACCGATAAGAAGCTAGTAAATAACAGCTTATTAAAAATTGACTTCGGAGCACAATATCAAGGATATACAGCCGATATTACCAGAACATTTATTTTAGGTGATGAAAAATTAGCAGATCCAAAACAGCTAGAAATTCTACAAATTGTTAAAGAATCTGCTGCCGCAGGACGTAAAGCAGTGCGTCCAGGAATTAAAGCATCAGAAATTGATAAAATTTGCCGTAATTATATAACTGCCAAAGGTTATGGTGATTATTTTGTACACTCAACCGGACACGGTTTAGGAATCGATGTACACGAATTTCCAATAGTTTCTAAATCTTCTGATTATGTTTTAGAGCCTGGAATGATTTTAACTGTTGAGCCTGGAATTTATATTAAAGGTTTGGGTGGTGCTAGAATTGAAGATGATGTTTTAGTAACAGAAGATGGACACTATGTCTTTTCAAGACCGAACGAAAAATAAAGAAGTGAACTTAGATTTACACACTTTTATATCAACTCCTTCAAAACACAGAATTCATTGTTATGTTAAAGGAAATCCAAATAATTCTATTCCTGTAATTATAGTCCATGGAGGTCCTGGATCAAGCATTTCAAAAGCCTCATTAGACGTTTTTGATACTAAAAAATTTCTTTTATATGAATTTGATCAACGCAGTTGCGGAAAAAGTTATCCAAAATACCAAAACCAAGACAATAATACAAGCGAATTAGTTGAAGATATTGAACGCATTAGAAAACATTTTAACTTAGACAAAGTAGTGCTCTTTGGTGGTAGTTGAGAAACTACTTTAGCTTTATTGTATGCTATAAAATATCCACAAAACGTTTCCACTTTATTATTACGTGGTGTCTTTTTGGCAAGACAAGAAGACGTAGATTATTTATACAAACCAAACGGAGCTTCGCAATTTTACCCTGACAAATTTCACGAATTTAACAAAGCAGTTTGATATTATCCGGGTCAAAATGTTTTAGAAAAATATCATTACGCATGATTAAAAATGCAAAAAATTCAAAATCCAAATAAAAGATTTTTTAGTCTTGCTAAACTTGCTAAAAAATTTACAGATTGAGAAAACGCTTTAGTATCAATTAAAACCTCCGAAAACATTGATGATAATTCAAATGCTACTAAAAACGCACGCATTGATATGATGTTTAACCAGCTACATTATTTTTTAAATAATTCATTTTTAAAATATGATAACTACATTTTAGCAAAGACTTATAAGATCAAAAACATCAAAACTTATATCGTTCATGGTCGTCAAGATGTAGATACTAGACCTGTCGGTGCATATCTGCTCGCGAGAAAACTTAAAAAGTGCAAATTAGCTTTTATCGATGCTGCCGCGCATTCCGTTAAGGAAGATGGAATTTTTAAAAAATTAAAAGAATATAGCGAAGAAATATATAACGACTTAATTTCTGAAAAATAATTGTAATTTTTTAGTTAAAATTATTTTTCAATAAATCTTATAAAATAAATATATGAAAAGAGATCTTTTTGATGATAATTTAAAAGAGAAAATACAACAAAACCAACACATAAGATCATTAGTAAAATTCGTTGATTATATTAACACAGACACTGAAGAATTTTTAAAACTTACTAATAGCCAACTGAGTCAAAAATTAGACATCTCACAACCTACTTTTTCACGGATTTCTAAAAATCTTGGCTTTAAAAATGTAAACGGGTTAAAAATCTACATTTCTCAACGTAATCAATATCTAAAAGACCATTTAGATTGAAAGCAAAACGATAATGCAAAAACCTTAAATGAGGTTATCAAAAACATCAAAACACATTATATGTTCACTGTTGAAAGAACTACTCAAAAATTCTTAGATTTGGGATATAAAAATTTGCATGAATATATTAATACTTTATTAGCATTTAAAATTAATTTAGTTTTCGGTATTGGTGAATCTGCTTTGGTTGGTTCTTATTTTACTAGCAATATGCGCAAAATTGGTTTTAATATCATTTTTTGCCAAGATGTACATACCTTTTTATCTTTCAGTGCTTTATTACAATATAAAACAGTTCACATTACTATTATTTCGCGTAGTATGCAAACTTTAGAAGTAAAATGAATTTTAAAATATCTTGAAGAACGTAAAATTACTTATTCAATTTGAACCAAGAATTTAAAATTTAAATCTGCTAAAGTTCAAAATGTAGTCTTAATTGACTCTATCGAACAGTCTTATCGCATTAGTGCTTTGGGTTCAAAGATTGCTGGTTTTATGATTTGTGATATTATTTTTTCTTACTTATCTAACAAAATTGATTATCAAAGAAAAATCTTTAAAAATATTAACAATTTAGTAAAAAGTTGAAACCATCTAGATGATAATAAAACATTATGCAATGAGTATAGAAAGAAATAAATACATTGTGTTGGTATTTATTTATATGTGATATAATAATTTAGTATTCTAGATAGAAATTAAACCTAAAAATAATTTAATTATGTTTTTTAAAATTCTTAATTAGTGCTATAATACTTTAGCAATTACTTAATGCCGATTTAGCTCAGCGGTAGAGCAGCTGGCTGTTAACCAGTTGGTCGTTGGTTCAATCCCAATAATCGGCGCCATTTATGGTCTGTTGGTGAAGAGGTTAACACACATGGTTTTCATCCATGCACGCACGGGTTCGATCCCCGTACAGACTGCCATTTTTTTGGAAGATTAGCTCAGTTGGGAGAGCGTCGCCCTTACAAGGCGAATGTCATGGGTTCGAGTCCCTTATCTTCCACCATGCCGTCTTAGCTCAGTTGGTAGAGCAACTGACTTGTAATCAGTAGGTCGTAGGTTCGAGTCCTATAGACGGCACCAAGGCGAGTGCTTTTTTATTAAAATTAATATTAGTAATTTATTTATGTTTTAACATTATTTTGCGCGGGTGGTGAAATTGGCAGACACGCTAGATTTAGGCTCTAGTGCTTTAATCGGTATGAGGGTTCAAGTCCCTCCTCGCGCACCATTTTTTACTTTTTATTTTATTGTTTATATATAAAACTTTCTTATATTTATTGTTATCATAAATTAATTACCGAAAATCTTTTTTTAAAATACATAATGTAAGATTTAAATAATTTTATAATGCTTTAGGATCGAGACCCTAAAGCATCTTTTTTATTTTGATCTAATTTATATCTAAATAAAAAGTAGCGCAATAATTTTATATATATAAAATATGAAAATGTTTTCTTCCTACTGAAATATAAAGTAAAAATTCAGAGTGTTAAATAGTGTTACTACTTTAACAAATAAATTACAAATTAATTTTGATAAACGTAGCGAATTAGGGCTCTTCAAATAGTATAAATACTAATACTACACAAAAATTAAAACTGAATCAAATAATTTTAAATGCATATCAATAAGTGGTTGATGATGATCAAACAAAACATCTCAAAATAACAATAACTTCAACCCGTAAGACCTTTATTTGATAAAGTGCAATTTAAATTATCAACCAATATGAAAAATTGACTAGAAGTGGCAATGGCTAATTTCAAAAGAGATGCAGACTATTTAGAAAGTAAAGAGAAATTCTTTTCTATTTTATTTAACTTCCATTCACTATAAGTAGATAAATAATTTTAAGAAAGTAATTACTTTAAATTACAACCTAAGATCTATGTCACAAACATAGCAGTAAAATTATAAGGAATAGAAACTAATTAAATACGCTTAATCTATCTAAATCAAAAAGATTAATAACAAAAGACAGAATGTTATAAAAATTTTATTTGAGTTTGAGTTAGTTGCAAAACATATTTATATTTTTTTATAACTAACTAATAATAAAATGATAAAATAAAACAAGTTATATAAAAAGCTGAATAAAAAATGGGAAAATTTTACGAATTTATCAAACACAAATACAATAAATATATTTTTCATAATATAAATTTATACTTTTTATATAATCAAAATATAAAAGGAGTATTTATGTTAGAATTATTTAACACAGATTTCGTTGTTCCAGAAACAATGAAAAAAATATCACTAGAAGAGTTTTTGGAAGCTAGTAATGTTATTCAAATTACTATTTTTTGTAGAATAGTAAACAACTAAAATTATGTCTTTAAAAATCAAAGATTTTTCATACTTATTTAATAAAAAATGAGAAATTACCAATAATGGTGATTTCTTATCTTTTATTTATGAAAAGACTAAATTACCTGAAAATGGTTGAAAAATTCATATTTCAGCCATTTTAGTTAATTATAAACAAATTTTGAATATAGTTGTTTGTTTTTGTAAACAACATAAGATGACCTTTAAATATATCAAAGATTATAAAGAATTTCAAAATACATTAACTCAAAAGAAAATCAATAATCTTACCGGTAAGTTTATAACTATCTATCCGATTAATGAAAAACAAGCAAAATTTATTATCTTAAATTTATATTCCTTACTAAAAGGATTTTCGGGACCACTTACATATTCTGACAAGCAATATAAAAATAGTATTATTCATTATAGATGAGGTAGTATTACTACTTACAATGAAAACGACTATAAAACTATTATAAAAAAATATAAACCTGATTATATTGATGATTTATTTAAAACTAAAAATTTAAATAAATCTAAAAAGGAATTTAAAGGTTATCAAATTATAGGGATTATATATTTTGATTCCTATAGCAATATTTGATTAACTAAGAAAGCAAATCTTTTTTACATTATCAAAGAAAGCAAAAGACATTTTCGTTTTGATAAAAACATAGAAAATAGAAAGAAGGAATTTTTAATCTCTAAATTAATAAATTCCGAATACTTACCTAAAGCGATAGAACATTTTTATAATAAACAAAGTTATTTTTTTGTTTATGAATTTTGTCCCGGAACTACTTTAGAGAAATTTAAAGAATCAATTTCACTTTTATTTGATACAAAACAATCAAAATATGATTTAGCGCATAAATTGCTAAATCATAATACAAAATTAATAAAATTTATTAATGATAATAATTTAATTCTAAATGATATTAAAGCAAGTAATTTTATTTATAATCAAATAGACGATAAATTAACTTTTATTGATTTAGAACATTCATTTATATATTCAAATAAAAAACGCAAACTCATAAATAAAGAGATTATAAGTCAATATTATAATCCTAGACAACTTAATCTAAAGAACGACCAATTAAAACTTTTTTATATGTTGTTGGATTTGTTTTTTGATATTAAAAGTAATTTTTATACAATTCACTTTCGTAAATATATATCTTTTATAATGTATGTAAATAAAGATATTCAATTGTTTAAAGTTGTTCTAAGACTTTTTAAAATATTTAAAAAACGTTTTTCGCCAGCTAATATTAATGAGATCTTTAATCAACCACTAATTCAAAAATTACTTTTTGATAATAAAAAAGTAATCTTTTCAAATAATAACCTTACTATAAGCGAAATCTTTGAAACATTAAATAAAAACTTATTATCTTCTAATTTTATTTTTAAATATTACTTAATGACTGTGATTGATTCTCATAATTTTGAAACAATAAAAAACTTAATACAAAATACGATTATCGACAAAGAACTTTCAAAAGTAAGTGTAAATGGAACTTATAATAATGATTATTCATATTCTCCCTATATCAATAACGGAACTGCAGGTTTAATTTATATATTCTTATTTATTAAATTTAAATTTAATATCAACATCTACGATGAAAATATTATTAAACTAATAATTCCACTACTTAATGTTTTTACAAGAAAAATAGGGATTGCAAATGGTTATGCTGGACTTTTAATAATAAAATATCTATATTTTAAGCTTTTTGATAAATCTTGTGAGAATTTAAAAAATGAATTGTCATTCATTTTATTTGCAACAAAAAATAATTATGTTTATGATTATGACAACAATAAGATAGATGAAAGTTTTTTAAATGGATACCAAGGCTTACAATTTTTGTATCATGTTTTAGTAAAATAAAAGGAGGTTAAATGCAAAAATTTACCAAAAATAAACTTCTGATGTTATTTATTTTTTTCTTTAGTATTATTTCTATTGTTTCTTCATCAATTGCCGTATATTTTACCATTGAGTTAATTAACAGCGTTAGTTCGGGTGTTTTAGATAATAAATTTAATTTAAATTTAATTATTGTTATTTCCCTTACTGTAGTTTTTATAATTAGCACTATTATACAATTATTACTTAAGAATAAATGAAAATTAATTATAAGTCAATTATTAAGTAAAGGTGCAATTAGCAAAATTTCTAGTTTATCAGCAAATGATGTTAAACAAAATAAAGAAGGAAAATATCTAGTTTGAATAAATAAAAGAATCCCTGAGATAGAAACCTTTATCTTTGAAAGCTTTTTTAATGTTTTAGTAGGTTTTATAATACAAATCACTACTTTAGCAGTAATGTTTGCACTTAGTTGAAAACTTGCTTTGATTGGTTTAGGAATTTTAATTGTATCTTTTATTATTCCTATTCTTCTTAGTATAATCGCAGGAAAAATGCATAAACAATATATGTCTAATATGGAAAAATATATATCATCTTTACAAAATGTTTTTAATAGTTTTAAGTTTTTATGATACTTAAATAAAGAAGAAAAAATAATTACTTTTATCGATGAAATAGTTAAAAAATGATTAAAAGAGACTGAAAAAACGCAAGGTAAGGTAATTATTTTTGAATTATTCAATACTTCATTTCAATTTTTTTCTTATATTACAATGTTAATTTTAACAGCCTTCTTTATACTAAAACAAAACGAGAACATTGCTTTAATTTTCTCTTTTCCAGGCTACTTCTTTAGTTTAGGGATTCAATTGCGTTATGTGATTTATATGAATCAAAATTATGCAGCATATAAAGGATATTTAAAAGATTTTTCTCTCGAAAAACCTATTATTGTAAATCCTAATGCACCCATAAATATAGATAAAATTGAAATAAAAGATCTTAGCTTTAGTTATGGTGAAAAAACTGTCTTTAAAAACTTTAATTACACATTTAAAAAAGGTAAAAAATACGCAATTGTGGGTAAATCTGGTTCTGGTAAATCAACTTTATTAAACTTGCTTCTAAAACAAATTAATGATTATAATGGACAAATTAATATCAATCAAACTAACTTAAAAGAAATTCCTATATCTAAATGAAATAACAGTTTCACCTACCTTTCTAACCAAGAAAATCTTTTCTTTGATAATATTTACAATAATATTACATTATGAGATACCGATAAAGATGAACAAGTAAAAGACGCTTTAAAGCAAGCAAATATGGAAGACTTTGATCTAAATTATAAAATTGAAAGCGACAGTAGTTTATCAACCGGGCAAAAACAAAAAATAAATTTTGCACGACATTTTTACAGAAATAAGAATGTCTTGATTTTAGATGAAGCGACATCTAATTTGGATAAAGATAGTACTGACAATTTATTTAAAAAAATACTACACAATAATGAATTATTATTGATTAATTCAACACACCATTTAGATAACAGTACCGATTATGACGGTGTAATAAACCTCGAAGAATTGGAGATTAATTAATGAAACACTTATTAAATAACATTAAAACTCCTTTTATCTTATTTTTAATTATTTCAATTATTACATCTACTTTTCAATTTGTGTTGTCTATTTTAGAAGGATATGCAATTGATAGTATTGTCGGTAAATTTGTGGTTGTTAACAACAATCCATTCCTAAGTTTTAGTATTTTAATCATTGTAGTTGCTTTAGCATACTTAATAATGTTAGTCAGTACATATTTCTTTTATATGCTATCTAATAAGTTTCAAATCTATACTGCTAAATCTATCGCCAGAATTTTCTATAATCAAGTTTTTAAAGCAGACGCTACATCAAAACTTAATTACACATCGCAAAGTGCTTTTGAACAAATTATTAATAATTCCGGAGCTTTTGCAAATAGTTCAATAATTCCTTTGGTTGATACAATTGCTACCGGAATTAATTTATTATTAATTATTGCATTCTTTGCTTCAACTAGTTGAATTGCGTTAGTTTTAGTAATTGCTATTTTTACTTTTTCTGTTATTCCTAATTTTCTTTTTTATAAAAAAATCAGTTGATATATTGAAACAAACCAAAAAGCATTAAATCAACTCACTACTAAATTATCCTACTTATTAGAAAGATATTCAGTATTATATTATTCAAATAAGGGTACCCTATTATATCAGTTTGTAGAAGATGAAATCTTAAATTATTACCAAAAAGTCTACCTCAACGATAACATCCGAACTTGAAATTCCGGTTTATCTAATTCAATCAATCAAATCGGAAGCGTTATAGGAATTATAGTTTTAGGTTTTTTATACATTAGTAATTTTCAATACGCACCAATTTCATTAGGCACTATTTACATCTTTAAAAAAGTTATCGATGAATCAAAAGATGATTTCCAAAAATTCATCAATAGCTTAAGAGATGTTTTAGCATCGCGTAACTTATACAAAATGCTTAATTTAAACTTACCACTAGATACATCCAAACAAATATTATCTCAAATCGAGAACATTGAAATCAAAGATCTTAATTTCAATTATAATAATAAACTTATTTTTAAAAACTTTAATTTCATCTTTGAAAAAGGTAAAAAATATGCAATTATAGGCAAATCCGGTTGTGGTAAATCAACATTATTGAATATATTAATAAACAATATAAACAACTATCAAGGACAAATCTTAATTAACGGCAACGATATTAAAAACTTTAAAGATACTTCTATTAAACATCACCTTTCATATCTTAACGCTGAAAACTTTGTTTTTGACCAAAACGTTTTAGCCAATGTTTCCCTTTTGGAAAAAGATAAACAAAAAGCATTAAATGCACTAAAATTTGTCCATATGGACGAAGATATTATCCAAAAATTTGATGAATCTGAATTCGATTGTTTTAATCGCTTATCACTAGGACAAAAACAAAGAATTAGTTTAGCAAGATATATTTATCAAAATAAAAATATACTTTTATTAGATGAATCTTTATCTAACTTAAATAAAGATTTAGCACAAAAAATTCTAGACAATCTCTTGAAAACTGATAAAACAGTAATTATTGTTTCACATCATTTTAGCGACGAACAATTACAATCCTTTAATTCTGTTATTAGATTAGATATATAAAAAACAACTACAGCAAATGTTGTTTTTTATAAATTTTCAGGCAAATTAGTTATTTAATTTTACCTGCTACTTTTAAGAAATTAGTAAATAATGCGTGTGGTTTTAATGGGCGTGCTGTAAATTCTGGGTGATATTGCACACCAATATAGAAATCTTTGGTCGGGTCTTCACACGCTTCCACTAAATTTAATTTAGGATTATATCCACTGAAAACAAAATCAGCACTTTCTATGCGATTTATATACTCTGAATTAACTTCATATCTATGTCTATGTCTTTCTCAAATACTATCTGATTGATAATACTTAGCTATTAGCGAATTTGGAGCAAATACCGTCTCATATGAACCTAAACGCAAAGTTCCACCCAAATTATCGCTTGAACTCTTACCTTTAACGAAATCTAAAACGTAAACTTCCCTATCTTCATCGACAGCAAACTCTCTAGAGGTTGCATATTTAATTCCTTGTTTACGAGCTTGAGCCACAGTCATCGCTTGCATTCCTAAACAAATTCCAAAAGTTGGTATATTAGCTTGTTTTGCATATGTTGCTGCTAAAACTTTACCCTCAAAACCTCTAACTCCAAAACCTGGTAAAATTACAATCCCATTAGCATTTTTAAAAATTAAGTCCAAATTATCATTATTTAAATCACTTGAATCAATATATTCTAATTTAATATCTAAATTTAACGATACTGCCGAAATTTTTAAAGCTTCATTGATTGATTTATAGGCATCCGAAAAACTTGTATATTTACCCAACATCTTAATAATCAAAGTTTTTTGTTTGGGTTCTGCTACTTTTTTAACAAATGCTTTCCATTCATCTAAATTAATTTCATTATCAGGTAAATCAAAATATTTTAAGATATTATTTGCTACTTTTTTGTCGTTTAAATAAATTGGAATATTATAAATATTTTCAATATCCGGAACCGATACTACATACTCTTCAGTTAATAATGAAGTATAAGCTACTTTTTTAATAATTGCATTAGGCAACATACTATCTGACCTTAAAAAAATCATATTGGGTTTAATTCCTAAACCTTGCAAGGTAGAAACCGAAAATTGAGTTGGTTTAGTTTTAAAATCACCTGATGTTTTTAAAAAAGGAACATATGTTACATGAATAAAAAAAGTGTCTTTACCTTCTTGATACCCCATTTGTGATAATGCATTCATAAATGGATTTGACTCAATATCTCCTACAGTCCCGCCAACCTCAACAATAACAAAATCAGTATGATATTTATCTTCGATATTACGAATTACTGAAATAATTTCATTAGTTACATGCGGAATATATTGAACAGTTTTACCATTATAAACACCTTTTCTTTCTTTTTCTAAGATATTTTGAAAAATCTTTCCACTAGTAAAATTAGAATCCTTTGAAAAATTTTCATTAATAAATCTTTCATAATGACCTAAATCTAAGTCTGTTTCCCCGCCATCATTAGTTACATAAACTTCACCATGCTCATAAGGTGACATTACACCGGGATCAACATTTAAGTAAGGATCTAATTTTAAAACGAAAACACTATACCCCTTTGCTTTTAATAAGTTTCCAACCGAAGCCGCCGCAACTCCTTTACCCAAACCAGATATAACTCCACCAGTTACAAATATAAACTTTGACATCTTTCTCCTAAATCACCACATAAATGAAAAATAATTAAATTCATCAAGAAATTTAATTATTTTATAATTTGCAATTATATCATTTTTATAATAAGTATAAGTAAAGAATTAACGCTGCTATTATATGCTTTTGATATAATTTTAAAGAATTTATAAAGGACATATAATGAAACAATTTCAACTATGAAATAATGATAAAATAGACACAGTTTTAAAATATATTTATCAAAAAGACCCAATTCAATATCTATTTTTAATTTCAGATATTGAACAATATGGATTAAAAAAAGATAGTGATATTTTAACTTTTGTAGTCTATGATGAACAAAAAATAAAAGGAATTTTTTTAAAATTTTATTCTAATTTAGTTATCTTATTTGATGATTTTAAATTGAATTTTGATGAATTTAAATATCTTTTAGAAAGATACCAAATAGAGAACTTGATTATAGACCAAAATTTTTATGATTACTGCAAAAAACATAAATATTTAAATATTTTAGGTTATAAAATCACCCCACAACAAATCGCAAAGCTAGATATAACAGCGTTTAATGAAATTAAGACTAATTATAAAAATATATCACAAAAAATCCAATTACAAGATTTGCCTGATATAATTCAGTCTCGTAGACAAATTAGCGAATTTCAAGGTGTTAGTACGCAAAGCTTGAATTTAAATTATTTAATCAATGAATTCCAGAATGGATATTATCAAGCATTTATCGTTAGAAAAGATAGAAAAGTAGTTTCTCACTCTTCAACCTCAGCAAAAAATAACAAAGTCGCAATGCTAGGTGGTATTTTTACTTTAAATGAATATCGCAGATCGGGGTATGCGCAAGATTGTGTTATCTCGCTTTGTGATGATTTACTAAAAAAAGACTTAATTCCTATTTTATTTTTTAGCAATCCGTCTGCAGGTAAGATGTATTATAAATTAGGTTTTAAAAATTATTTAAAGTTATATCTATGTCATAAATAAAATCGTTTTTAGCTATATAATCACTAAAAACGATTTTATTTATTTTAACATCTTATTTTCTAAATACTATTTATATGATTAAAATTAACTCTAAATAATTTTTTCTATTTTTGAAAAACTTCTTTATAATTTTTTAATTTAATTATCAAATTTGACGAAATTTAATTTTAATAAAATTAAATTATAATTATATATGCTGTTTTTTAAATGATATAAATTATAAATAAATAATTTCGTTTCTTTGAAATTAAGGAGTTTTATGTGAAATTTATTCAAAGAAGTTTTTCGATCGTTGTTTAAAAACAAAGTGATTGTTATTGGTTTAAGTTTATTAATATTTTTAACTGCCGGGATTTTTACAGTGCTTTATGATTCAACAAAAGCAATGAGAAATCAATTTAACACATATAAAAAACTCTCTGTAAACCATGATTTAACAGTTGATTTTAACTTACCTTCATCAGGAACTACTTTTAATGATGGCTATTACATTAATGGTTATTCAAAAGTAGATGGTGGAAGTAGTTATGATAAAGGAATCAAATATGTTGCCGATGATGCCTTTAATGAAAAAAACATTATCGATTTTGCGAGTATTAAAGATAGATACATTGATATTTCAACTTTTTTTAAACAAGCCCCGCTTAGACACAAATATATCTTAAAAAATGATTTTGCAGCTATTTATAACACATATAATTTTAGTAATTCAGATAATCAAAATACAAATGTTATTAGTTTAGATTTTAATGATGATGATAAAAAAATATTTTTTCACAAAGATTTTAATTTAAAACTTTATCAAAAAGATCAAAACCAAAATTATATTGTAGCTAAAAACAGTGTCAATCTTAATCAAACTTCTCAATTTCATTTTGATAAAACCTATACACTTTCTGATATCTCATATATCTCTTCACAAAACAATGACGAAATGTATATTTCACAATTAGCAACCTTATATATAAATGCAACCACAAAAGAGCTAACTTTCGACTTTATTAAAGGAAGAGATTGAAAATATAATAACGCTGTCATAGAAATTTCTAATGATAAATTAGCAAATTTATTAAGTCTTAAACAATTAGCATCAAATACCGAAATCTACGAATTAGATAAAAATAGAATCCCAACTTTATATATTAAAAATCAAAACGATGATATTTCCAGCTATATTAACAAAAAATTAAAAAACAATGTTTTATATACTGATTTATTTTCAGAACCCAATAAAACAGTTGATTATGATGAAAAATTTACTTTCGAAAAGGGTAAATCATATAATATTCCCTTAAGTTGAGCAAAAATTCAAAGAAGCGAAACTTTCTTTTTAAGAAAGGTTTATGATACTACCTTTGATTCTAAAAACGCCCAAAACTGAACTGGTTCATATAAAACTTTTATGGAAAATCAAATCCGCGATCACGGCGACTTACCAAAAAATTTAAAACACTTCAGTTATTGAGAAAAAGAAATTTTAATTTATAACATTCCTTTTATATATAATGAAAATACTAAAAAAATTCAAAGAGATAATAAAGAATTAATCAAACAACAAAATCCATCTGTTTCAAATAACGAAATATTAAAAACTAAATTAAGTTTAGCTGACAATATATATCAACCCAAATTATTCAAAAAAGATTTATTTCAATTACGCGATAAACAAACTATCGCACAAATGGAAAACATAAAGACAGATAACCAAGATGCGTTTAAAAATTTAATTAATAAAAATATATTGCCTGAGCGCTTTCAAATTATTAAAGATGGTGCGTTAAACGTGATTAAACAAAACATCTATAATTTTGTAAAAAGTAAAGTAGGTGAACAAAACGTCGGTATTCGTCAAAGCATCACAATTGATTCCTTCCAAGAAGGTGATGATGGTAAAAAAGTTTATCATTTTGTGAATTTAGGTGATAACAACCACATCGTAGATGATATTCAAAATAACATCAACAAACTTATTGAAGAACAAAAACAACCAACTGAAATCAATAGAGCTTCAACCGATATTTCAGCTTATTTTAAAACTAAAGAAATAAACCCTTATATCTCTTCGGTTATTTTAAATAGCTTATCAATTAATATTTTACCCTATCATGAATACGTAAAACCTGTTTATGAATTTGCAAACATTGAATTTGTAAATGAAACCAACGGTAATACAAACCTTATTAAAAACGGTAAAATCTACAACTTAACTAGATATCAGGGAAACGAAAATTTAAGCCCCGAGAAATATAATAAATTTTCTGGTTTAGGGGGTAGTTGATTAAATGGTTATTTTGTAATTTTAAAACCTATTTACGATACAACAAACAACAACATTATTAAATGAAAAAACGTCCACATCGATGGATTTCAAAATGGGGGAATTCCAAAAGATAAACTCTTAGAATATCTAACTCAAAACAGTTTGAGTTTAATGACACAGTTAAATCCTAATTCTTGAGTAGAAAAATCTGAGACTTATTCTAACTCTGTATATTTACCTTTTGGTTATTCTGCCCCTAATGTCGACATTATTAACCAAGCATTAACTGAAAAAACCCTAACTTTAGGTGTCGAAAGAATTGAAAAAGCTTTATTAAATACTGATTTAGTTAAATTAGGTTTTATTTCTAAAGATAGCATTTATGCATTAACACAAGCTGTTTCAGTTGCTTTTGATAAAAATGATTTTGCATCAGTTTTTTCATCGGGTGCAGTAAACTTAAATATACTACCTAAAATGATTTTAGATGGTCTTTACGAATTGTCACACAATACAAATAAAGATTATTTTAGACAAATTCTTACTGAAATCTTAGAAAAAATATACCAATTAATTGATGAAGCAGAACAAAAACAAGTTAATGTTGCTGATTATATTGGTGGAGAAATTAATAAATTATTAAACTTTATAAATTTATTAACCGGTAATAATTTCTCAAATATCACAAATTTACCCTCATTATTAAAAATTTCAAGGGACCCTAAATTATTTGTTAAACTTTTAATTAATTTAGTTAATACAATTGATTTTAAAAAATTCACTGATTTAACTGAAAACTTTTTCAAGACTGAATACAATAAACTTTCACCAAATCCAGAATTTCCAAATGATCGTAACAAAGATGTTCAGAGAAAATTAAGTATTTATGAAATTATTATTGCATTATTAAAATCAATTGATCAAAATAGTTTCAAACAAGTTATTAATGCAATTTTGGACAATATAGATACAAATGTTTTATTAAACTTCAACGATAAAAATAATCTCTTTGTTTTATTGTTTGGTGATTTATTCAAACCAATTACTGCAATTTTGGACAAAATTAACGCATATAAAAACGATGATAAATTAAGTTTTAAAAACATTATAGATGGTATTAAATTTATTATTAATGATTTTGATTTAAATATTTTTATTTCTACTTTAGAATCAAATCTAAAAGTAACTATCGTTCCTGTTGAACGACAAGAACTAGACATTTCGAAAAATGTTATTCATATTAAAGGTTATCAAGCACTGACTTATCTAAATGATGAAGATATAATTTATTCTATTTTTAAAAGTTTATTCAGTGTTTCGGGTTCAAATAAAAAATTTAAAGATGAAATTTCAAAAATGTTTAACCTTTCTAATAAAGGTACAAGTTTTGAAATAGGTGATAACCAATATATCACTATACCATCAAAAGATAATAATAAATTAGATTTCTTTGATTTATTAAATACTCAAAACAATACTTCTAAACAATCTGATGCATCAACAAATAATAATAATAATAATTCGACAACAAGAGTTTCACAAAATTCACGCATCGAAAACATTGAAAACTTTATAAGAAATTTTGCTACTCTAAATGAAATTAATTGAAATAATGCACCTGACAACGTTAGAAGCACTGGTTTATTATTATTTGGTATTAAAAACTTTGAACAAACTTGAGACAAGAATAAAATAGATAAAGAAATCGCGCCATGAATAAAAATTATTAACTCACTGACTCCATATAATAATGATGGAATAAAGACTGAAAATTCTTTAGCTAAATTAAGTGAAGAATTAACTAATCGTTCACCAAATTTAGATTCAAATATCATTCTTAGTTTGTCACAATCTTTACTTTCTAAACTCATAGTTCAAAAACAAGTTGGTTATAATTACTTATACGATATATTGCCTTTGATTAGAATATGACTAAAAATATATAGTACACAAAGTCTTGGAACCTACGAAGAAAGAAACAAATTTGCTAATGATTTATTAAAATTAGCTAATAATTCAGGTGTCATCACATCCTTTAATGATTTTAATTTATTCCAGCCATCAGCACAAAACATTGCTCGCTCAAATGAAACAAATTTTGGTATTTCAAGATCTCTTGCAAATCCTGAAAAAATGCGTGACTTATTTTTTAAAAAGGATATTAATAATAAATATTTAAACCCACAGTTACAATCTCTAGTTACAAATAATCCTTTGTTCACTAATTTTCTTGATATAAATTCATATGATATAACTAAAAGTATTTCATATATTGCTTCATCTGCTAAATACTTAAGTTTTGATCCAGAAATTACAACTTATCAAGATATCAAAATAAAATATAAAAATATATTTGCAACATTTATTGATTTGTTTATTAATAATATTGTTACACCAGATTTTTACAACCACATTAATACATTAAACCTTTTATTAAAAGACTACGAACTAAGTTATTATAAATTAGACCGTCTTGGTGTTTCAGAAGTTTTATTAAACCCTATTTTAAGAAAACAAAATCCACAGGTTTTAATCTGAATGTTGGCAGATACCAACAATATTGGTGCTGCTGCAGAAAATAATTCAAATTTAGAATACTTTTTATCTAATAAAATTATTAATTTTGAATCCTTAATAAATCAAGATAAAGAAAAAGTTTATGAATTTATCCGTTACTTTTTCCCTGAAAAAATTGGTACAATCGGTTTAGAAAAAGATTTTATTTTTGAAATCGCAATTGATAATGACTTTTTTGTAAAAATTGGTGAAGAAGTTACTCAAAAACCAGAATTTTATAAATTTTTTGGTATTAATTTAGGTGACACTTTACTTAAACTTATTCACTCACTAACCAACCTAAATAAAATTAATAATATCCTTGTTTTTAATCAAGTTAGTTCGTATATTGCAAAAGTAAATTACGCATTCTTATCAAGAAATAATAAAGAAATTTACAATGGAACCATTCCAGATGATCCTATTTTAATGAATAAGTTACTAAAAAATTTACCAAATAAATATAAAATTAATGTAAATGGTTCAGAATATTTAATCGTCGGTAGTGATATTACTTTTGATTACTTTTATCCTGTTTTAGATGAAAATAACCTCCAAGTTAATACTAACTCTCAAGCAGTTGTTTATGTTAACGACAAAGGTTTTGACCGTATTCGTCAAGCATATCAAGGAACATTAGTCAAAGAATATTTAACTGTTAAAAATGTAACTAGTTCACATTTAAACAACTTCCAACTCCGAAACGAAATTGAAAAGGTGGTTCAAGAAAATATTGATGATCCTACCAAATTAAAACGTACTTATTTATATAACGAAATAGACCCAATTAATCCTGAACGCAGCATTAGAATAAGTTCAATCGAAATTATGATTACTTCATTAACTTTTGTTTCAAACGTTATTCTAGCTGGTTTAATCTTATTGGTAACTGTATCTATTATATTTATTATTAAAAGATATATCGCAAATAAAAATAAGGTTATTGGTATTTTAGTCGCTCAAGGATATACACCACTACAAATTGCAATGTCTATGACTATTTTTGCTTTCTTTACAATCTTAACCGGAGATATTTTAGGTTATATCACCGGATTCCTATTGCAATCTAGTGCTATAAGAATCTTAGACAACTATTGAACCGTACCAATTCAAACACTCAATTTTTCTGCCGTCTCGTTGTTAATTAACATCATAGTACCATTAATTGCAATGTCGATTTTAATTATCTTAATTTCACTACGTGCTTTAAGATACAAATCAATTGATTTAATGTCAGGTATTGTAGAGGTCAGCACCGGAAAAACATATAGAAAATGAGCAAAATTATTTCAAAAACGTAATATTAAGACAAAATTTGGTGCTTCCTTAATCTTTAATAGCTTTTGAAAATTAAGTTCGTTTGGTATTTCTATTATTTTAGCAACCATTACAACATCCTTCGGTTTTGCAACGTTTGGTGTATTTGATAAAGCTATTCAAAAAACCTATCAAAACCGTAAATACAATTATAAAATTGATTTAATCACACCTACTGATGAAGGTGGTGTATTTAGACCACTCAATCCAAATGATATTAAAAACAATTTATATGTTCCTGTAGGGAATATTAGTGAATTAAATTCATTTAATTCTGATTATTTTAAAGCTGGCTATTCTAGTGCTATTAATATTAATGATGCTAACGGAAAACCAACTAACAAAGATGGACACTTAATTACTCAATTCTCTATTAATATAAAAATTAATTCATCAATTCAAATTGACCCATTCAACATTGTTTATCAATCACTTCCTGATGTGCAAAAAGCACGAATTCTACAAACTAGAGATAAGGTTGGTTTTGCTCTTACACACACTCAAGAAAACGTTCCATTTATTAACAAAAATGGAAAACTAACTAATCAAGTGGACTATGACAAGGCACACCAATTAGGTATAGAGAAATTCTTTTTATATGTACCTAATAAGACATCAATTATTGAGGGTAGATTCTACCAAATGCAATGAAGTGATTCAGATCAAAAATATAATTTTAATATCATCAAAACCGGAAGTCAAACTAGAAACGAATATAGAGAATTTTTGGTTAAAGGGTACCAAAAATTAGCAAAAAACAATAATATCCATGACTTCTTTATTATTTTTAATGGACTTTATTTAAATCCACAATATGATGAAACCTATACTTATGTTGATTCAGATTATAAAAAAGAAAAAATTCGTTTATACGGGTACCGTCCAAATTCTAAGTTAATTCAAATAACTTCTGAAAGTAATGAAAACTTATTAAAAGATATTAATGATGAATTTTCAAACAAAAATAATGATACAAGTAAAGATATACCATTAATTATTAATTATGTTTCTGCTCATAAATTCCATTTATCGATTGGTTCTCGGATTTCGTTAACTGCAAGTAATTTAACAAATCGCTATCAAACCAAGTTTAATGAAACTATTGGGATTAATCCTCCACAAGTTAAATCATATAACTTTATAGTTCGTGCAATTAATCCAACATTTATTAACAATGAATTTATTATTCCTAAGGCGGCGGCTGATCAGATTATTGGTTTAGATACATTGGTTTCAAAGGAATTCTCAAATCAAGATAATGATTTATATAAATTTAACGGAATTTTATCATCTAATCCACTTCCATTACAAATTTTATGGTCTGCAAACTTATATTCAGTCCCTGGATACTCTGCTTCAATTAGTTCGCTTTCAACCAAATCAATCACTGATAAAGATAAAGAAAATTTATTTGATGGAATTTTTGGTTCAATAAAAACTGTTGAAAACACCAAAGTAAATGGTGCATTAGCAACATTAGGCTATAGCGATGAACAAATTGCTAAATTCTTAGATCCAAACTTTAATCCAAAAACCGTAATCGATCCTAATGATCCTAACGAAAACGAAGAAACTAGAATTAAAAAGAACTATGATAAAATTCGCCAAAAACCAGATGATGCAATAGAACGTTTTGCTAAAATATTTGATGAACAAATTTACATCCCTGCTGCATACACTTTAGATGCCAAATCTATAGAAATTTTATTCACCCAAACTATCGCAAAAACTGTTCAAATTATTGTGACAATCGTTACTATATTAAGCTTTTTAATTTCCATCCTAATCTTAATTATTATTTCAACTATTCTAATTAACGAAAACGAGAAAAACATCGCTATATGAGCAATTCAAGGATACAACCGAAAAGAAAAAATTAAGATGTTCTTCGGTATTTATATTCCATTTATCTTAATTTCAATTATTATTTCAATTCCAATTGCATTCGGTGTGATGGTATTATTTGGTAGCATTTTAACTACTGGGGCATCAATCGCGGTTCCACTCGCAGTTACACCTTTAAACATTTTACTCACTTCTTTAATTGTATTTGGTGTATTTATTATCACAGCAATTCTTTCATGATGAAACATTAACAAAATTAAAGCTATAGACTTATTGAAAGGTAAATAATGAATCAAAATCTTAAAGATCCAAATGATAAAAAATCTAATTTACTTGATTTAACAGAAACTATTGAAATTCAAAATAATCCAAATACTGAACCTACTGTTTTATTTAAAAAAAATTCTGATGTTCGTATTACACGTAAAAATGTTTATGATTTTTTAGACGCTGAAGGTGGTTTTAGTAACTTAGTAGTAGATCGTTCTATAGCAAGAATTTTAAAACGAGCCGCAAATAAAAAACGACCCAGAGATGATCATAAAGATTTAAAAAACACTGAAGATAACATCATCGAAGTTAAAAATGTTTCAAAATACTATTTATCAGGCAATACTGTAACTCGGGTTTTAAAAAACATTTCTTTAAAAATTAAAAAAGGTGAATTTATTATGATCTTTGGTAAGTCTGGTGGTGGAAAATCAACTTTACTAAACCTTATAAGCGGTTTAGATCGTCCATCTCGAGGTGATGTCATAGTATGTAATGAAAATTTACCTTACTTAAGTGATTTAAAATTAACTTTATTTCGTAGAAAAAATGTAAGTTTTATCTTCCAAAATTACAACTTACTACAAAACCTCTCAGGTTATGATAATGTGCAAACTGGTGCTTATCTTCAAAAAAATCCGGATGCCAAATTAGATATAGATCAATTATTTACAGAATTTGATATGGAAGATGTTAAATCAAAATACCCATCACAAATGTCTGGTGGACAGCAACAACGTATTTCTATCTTAAGAGCATTGGCAAAAAATTCAGACATTATTTTTGCTGATGAACCAACCGCAGCTTTAGACGAAAAAACCACTAGTATCGTTTTATCATATCTATATGATATAAATAAAAAATACGGAACAACCATTGTAATGGTTACTCATAACCCAGCAATTGAAGCAATTTCAGATCGTATTATTCACATTCAAAACGGAAAAATTCGTAGAGAGCGCTATAATAAAAACCCAGTACATCCAAATAGTTTGAAATGAGAAGACTAATTTAAAAAAAACCAGGTAAAATTACTTGGTTTTTTTTAAATTTCTTAATATTTGTTTAAATTTTTCTTTACTTTTTTATAAAAAAGTAAAGAAAAAGACGCTTTTATGATATTATTAATTTTAATATTTACTTAATTTTAAAATTTAAGTATAGATTTATATTAAGTAAAAATTCATTTATAACAAGGAGTTTTATATATGAAATTTAAAAAATTAACATTAGTTTTGTTAGGGATTTCTTCCATCAGTGTTTCTGCCATTTCCTGTTCAACCAATTCACAAAAAAATCTAAAAGATAAAAACAATACTTCAGGCGAAATCCAACAAGTGCCACCACAGAAAATGGAGGAAATGAACCTAGAAAATAAAAATAATCCGTCTGATAAAACTCAACAAATACCTCCACAAAAGATGAAAGAAATAAATTCTGAAGAGAAAAACAATAATATGTCAGGTAAAATTCAACAAATACCTCCACAACAAAAAATGGAAGAGATAAGCCCTGAAAAACAAACCCTTTTAGAATCTATAAATAAAAACAAATATTGATTGGCTTTAGAAAATGCCAGTGAAAAATTGAAAAATGATAAAGAAGTAGTTTTAGATGCAATAAATCAAAATGGAAAAGCTATTAAATATGCATCTGACAATTTAAAAAACGATAAAGACCTCGCCTTAGCTGCTATCAAACAAAACTTGAAGTCGTTTGTTTATTTATCAAACAAACTTAAAAAAGACAAAGATATTATTAATGAAGCTATAAAACAAGTTTCCTCTACTTATCAAGGTTTACAGGAAAAGGGACTAGAAAAATTCTTAATTTGATCAAACACTGAAGATTTAATAATGAATGAAAATTTTGCTAAACATCTTTTATTAAATAGTGAAATAGATAAAGCCACTCGCGGTGAAATTTTTAAGTCTCAAGATATTAAAAAATTATTAGAAAATAAGGATTTTTTATTAAATTTGATTGAATCCAATAATATAAACATCACACTTTATGGTAAATTGTTACCAGAAGCAATACGAAATGATAAAGATTTTATATTAAATGCAATTAAACAAAATGTATTAATTATTGATTATATAAATTCTTCGCTTAAAGAAGATAGCGATATAGTTAATATTTTAAATGATAAAAACTTTTGATTAGAACAAATTAAAAAAAATATAGATATTTCAAATTTATATAAATTTATACCTAAAAAATTACTTGAGGAAAAAGATTTTGTTTTATCTCTCTTAAAGGAAAATATATCAATTTATGAATGATTAAATGAGAATCAATTGTATAATGATTCAAATGTAAAAGAAACAATAAACAACAAAATAAATGTAATAAATTCAATAAAAAAACACCCTAGCGATACTATTAACTTTCTTTTTAAATCAGGAAGTCAACTACTTAGCGATAATGATATTATTTCAACGATCCTTAGTGTTCCATATTTTAGACTTAGTAAGGAAGCTGTCAACAAAAAAGAAACTCAAGCATCTAGATCCTTACTTAATAATTTCGATTTTGCATTATCAGTTGTTAAAAAAGAACCAAAAAACTTAGATAGTTTTTCTAATGACATAAAAAATAACAAAAACATTGCCTTAGAGGCAATAAAAAGAAACCCAAATTCATTACATGATATTTCTGATTCTTTAAAAAATGATAAAGATATAATTTTAGAGGCCGTGAAGAAAGATATTGATTATTTAAAAATTATTACTGATGATCAATTTAGTGAAACTTTCAAACCTTTAAATGATTATAATTTAGTATTTGATTTAGTTAACAGATATGATGGAGAGGCTTTAAAATATGCTTCTGACAAGCTTAAAGATGAAAAAAAGATTGTTTTAGCGGCAATTCGCAATAATCCTGAAGCAATCATTTATGCCTCAGAAAGATTAAGAAATGATAAAGAGCTAGTTTTAGAAGCATTAAAACAAAAT
Source organism: Mycoplasmopsis mustelae (assembly GCF_004365095.1). NCBI lineage: Bacteria > Bacillati > Mycoplasmatota > Mycoplasmoidales > Metamycoplasmataceae > Mycoplasmopsis > Mycoplasmopsis mustelae. The sequence continues at coordinate 433,767 of NZ_SOCN01000001.1, read as the reverse complement.
ATCTTATCTGTTGCTTTTGATTTACAAGATAGTCCTTTTGCAAAAGATAAAGAAATATTAGATATCTTAAATAATAAAGAAATTATATTAAAACAAGTAAAATTATACTTTCCAGTCTTGAATTACGCTTCCGATACTTTAAAAGATGATAAAGAAATTGTTATGGAAGCAGTTAAACAAAATTGAAGAGCTCTACAATTCGCTTCAAGTAGACTTAAAAAAGACAAAGATATATTAGAAGAAGCAATAAGTCAAAATCCACAAGCAGTAAAACTAACTATAAAAGAGTAACCATATATGCTTAGTAACTAGAATGTTATTTTCCCCCTCTCTATTAAAATTGAATTAAAAAATCCATCATTTTAGATGGATTTTTTAATAAATATTATAAATTAGCAAAGAAAACAGCTGTTCTCACTAATTGTGAAACATATGACATTTCGTTGTCGTATCATGCAAATAGCTTATATAAGTTTCCTTCAGGTGTTTCTTTAACTGATGTTAATAAGGAGTCAAATACTGAACCGTGTGATTCTTTAATAATATCTGATGAAACAATTTCTTCTGTTTCATATTTCATTGTTTCGCTTTCAGCGGCTTTCATTGCGGCATTAAGTTCTTCAACTGTTGGTTGTTTTTCTAATAAAACAGTTAAATCAACTAATGAACCAGTAATTAATGGAACACGAATTGCTGAACCATCTAGTTTACCTAAAGCTTCTTTAACAACTAAACCAATAGCTTTTGCTGCTCCTGTCGAAGTAGGAACCATATTTGAACCTGCTGCACGTGCTCTACGCAAATCTCTATGTGGAGCATCTTGTAATCTTTGATCTCCAGTATATGCATGCACTGTAGTCATAAATCCAGATTTAATTCCAAAGCTATCTGATAATACTTTTACCATAGGTGCTAGTGCGTTAGTTGTACATGAAGCAGCTGAAATTAGTTTATCTTCTTTTGTTAAAGTGTCATGATTTACATTAAATACAACTGTTTTAACATCTTTGTCAGATGGCGCAGAAACTACAACTTTTTTAGCACCTGCTTTTAAGTGTTTTTCTGCACCTTCACGCTTTGTAAAAAATCCTGTTGATTCAACAACTAAGTCAATCCCTAATTTACCTCATGGTAACATTTCAGGGTCTTTTTCTGCGAAAACTTTAATTTCTTTTCCATTAACTACAATTGCACCGTCTTTTGCTGATACCTCGCAAGGTAATTTACCAAATGCAGTATCAAATTTTAATAAGTGTGCCAAGGTCTTAGCATCAGTTAAATCATTAACTGCTACAACTTCTAAATTTGAATTTGTTTCCAATAATCTACGGAAAAATAGTCTACCAATTCTTCCAAAACCGTTTATTGCTACTTTTTTCATATTAACCTTTCTAGTTTTAATAATATGTACTTAAGCATTTTATTATTAATTTATTATAAAATGTAACTATATTATAAACTTTTTAAATAAATTAATAATAAAATTAAATAAAACTAATTTGTAATATATTATGTATAACGTATAAATTTCATTAGTTTTCTAGATTTTTTGGTAAAATTACAATTATGAAAAAAGTAAAACAACAAATTTCAATGACTTATGCCGATAGACGTAGAAATTTTAATACCTACCGTCTCTTTTAAGTCAAAATCTGTTGATAAAATAACAGATAAGACTTCCAAAGTTGAAATCTGTTATTAATAACTATAGAGGAGCTTTTAGCAATAGTAATGAACCTAGCAGGCATGCAAAAGTTGATGAAAGGGCATAAAAGCCGAAACTGAAATAATGGCAATTATTTTGGTTGGTAGAAAAACATAAAAGATTTCTACTCTTTGGATTTTCCATTGGTGCTATAGATTTGCATTTCTTATATTAATTTCGTAAACTGATTTTTACATTTTAATCAAAAGTCTTGTAAATTTATAGATTACAAGACTTTTTTCATATCTTTAAATTATATTCAATAAATAAAGGAAAATATGAATAAAAAATATCGTAAATTTAAATTAATGTTATTACCTGCTACAGCAACCATTGCTACTGTTGCTGTTGCGTGCGGAAATAATCAAATAAAAAATTATCAAAATAATCCGAAAAAATCAGGTTCATCAAATACTAATCCAAATGTTCAATATCGCTCCGAAAGTGATTTACAACAAATTATTAATCCTGTAGGAAAATATCAAGAAACACTAGGTAATCAGTTTTCAACACAAGCAAAACAAGGTTTTTACACAAGATTTGTAAATAGTCCTTATAAAGAAAATACTTTTGATTGAGATAAAAGTTCTACATACGGTAGTATACAATCATTTTTTAGTGATGCAATAGTTGCAAAACTTGTTGAAAGAGTTTATTTTGGAAATTCAAAGATCGAAGAAAAGAAAATTATTGATAGTCAACTTAACGAAGTTATAACTAGAAAAATCATACAACCAACTGTTTCAAAATTTTCATTACAACTTGCTGACGCAATTATTTTAACAGTCAATGGGGTTGATAAAGTTTACGACAGTGATGATGCACCTTTAATGAAAGGACCAGATTTACCTGATGGGAGTTATTCAAGTAATTTGATAAATCTTCAAAGTGATAATTCTAAATCTATTAATTCTACACAATTTTTAAAAGACCTAAAAAACACAAATAAAATTAAATTTAGAATTAGAAAAAATACTAAATATATTAATAACAAAGGTGAACTCACTAAATATAATGTGAGGGCTAACGATTTTCGCTTAGGTTTATTAAGAACTTTAACAAACACTGATACAAATTATCGTTTAGCTCATGGTGGATCTAATACATTAGATGAATTGGCTAGACAAGGATACATTGTAAACGGTTCTACAAAATTTAAGCAAGATGCATCTTATGTAAATACTTATTTATTTGATTTATATAACGTAGATTTTAATAAAATTTTAGATAGTAACGAATCGGTTGAAACTAACGGAAATGATGAATTTTTTGTAATTAAACAAAAATCTCCAAATACGCCTGCTAATTTTGATCTATTTTTCAATAGTACACTTTTATATAGTTATGAAATGCAACCTATTTCAACTGAATATATCACCGAAAAAAGTCAAAATCTTTCTAAATTACCTTATTTTTTTGCTCACGAATCTAATTTAACAAATGAACAAAAAACTAAAATTCGCGAGGAACTACTTAACGTGAGTGGTATTGCAAAAGAAACTGGTGCATATTGATATGCAAATACACCTGAACTAACTTTATATGCAGGAAAATATTATTTTGCAGGTTATAATAACAACTCATTCCAAGCTTCATGGAAACTTAATACTAATTACTGAGATAAAAATTATTTAAATAATCCAAGAAGAATTAAAACATTCATCGAACAACACACAAATAACCCTGTATCTAAAGATGCATTACCTAAGTATTATTTTAATAATTATAAAGCAGGCTTATATTCCACAGTATCTTTTTCAGAATTAGAACAAAGTGATAAAGATATAATTGAAAAAGATGCAACAACATATGGTTTAAGAACCACACAAAGTAAAAATGTTAAAAACCAAACAGGATTTATATATCCTACACTTATACCACAAACACAAGATGTTTCAGGATCTTCAAATACAATTAATGATGCTTTCGCAAAACTTGTTTATGGTAATTCATTAGAAAACATTAAAGCAGGTAAGGCCACAAATGTTGTAAAAGCATACACAACCGGGCTTGGTGCTGAATTTATGAATATTCTTTCGGCTGTTATTAATTGAAACGAAGTTTCCAGAGAAAATTTAAAACCTAATCCTTCTATTCCTTGAATTTCTGGTTTTGCAGAAGATATCAAAATTAGAAATAATGACAATGATAAATCTTTAGAATTTAACACTTTAAGACCTTATTATGATAAATTAAGTACATTATTTGTTGTTGATTCTGACACCGGTGAAAAAGTGGATTTGGGAGGAAATTTAGGAAACGAACTTCAACCTTCTGAAAATTCTTCAACAAACAAAACTGCAAAAGAAGTTTATCAGTCTGCCGCATTTCCTGCACTAAAAGAAAGATTTAAAAAATTACTTGATAAGTTTTTTGCTGCACATACTGAATTTGATACAACAGAAAAACAAGTAGTAAATCTTCACTTTTTATCACCTTACACTAATGAATCAGCACAAAATCTAGGAATTTATGCAGGAATAACAGAAGTTTATAATTCGCTGGACCCTAGATTTAAAGTAACTACAAGTAATACTTCAGTTAGAAAAGAAATAATAAATTATTATAGCCATAGTTCAATTCCATGAACAAGAACAGGTTGAGGGTATGATTATAATTTAGTTGGATCAGGTTTTGACGGATTTACAACTTATAATGGTCAATTATTTAACGTATTCGCATTAATTTTATCTGACACAGAATATAAAACAAAATTATCAAAAAGTTATCCACTTATAGTTAAAGCGGCCGAAAGATTTAAAGAATTTATTGATAACAATAATTATAAATTTTCTATTCCATTTAATAAGCTTTCAAACTTAGGAAATAAATATACAAGTAATATTTCTGTGTATATGAATTCATACAAGTTAAATGATCAAAATAATTTAGTTAAATTATCAGAACAAGAAAAAAATAATTATACAAATTTAGGTGAAATTACTTCTAAATTCTGATTATGATTAAATACAAGTGAATCAACTGAAAACGACTTTAACAAAGCAAATTTACTTGAATTAATTAAAGAATACAGAAATTTAACAGGAGTTAATTTTACCATCAATGGAGCTTTAAAAGACTCCTTTGCTAAAATTTTAAGAAACCCAAACTATGTTATCCCATCTACACAAGACAACCCAACTAATTGAACTTCTGTTCAAGTTGTCGTAGAAAAATAATATATAAATGTAATAAGACAAGATTTTTCTTGTCTTATTATTAGTAAGGAAATATATGTGAAAATATATTCTTCAACGGATTGGTTTTGCAATAATTACACTTTTTATCATTGTTTTTATTGTATATTTACTAACAGCACAATATTCAGAAAACCCTTTTGTTAATGAATTAAATACGCAAAAAGGAGACAGTGGAATAAATCCCACTACATTAGAATCAAAAAAAATAGAATTATTCAATAAATCTGTTCAATACCATTTTTTACCTGCTTCATGAGAAGGAAAATATAATCAATACAGAGATATTTGAACAACTTATAAATTAAATTCTTTTATTCGATTTAGTTATTGAATAAGTGATTTATTTACCAATAAAGAACATCCTTTTGGATTACCTTTTGCAGAAGGTTTATTTAGTTCTACAGGTGCTAAAAGTATCCCAAATTTATTTTTTAGAAACTTAAAATATTCTGTAATTGTAACAATTCCTGCTTTTATAATTAGTGCAATTTTAGGTATCTTATTTGGTATTTTTGCAGGTTATAAACGTGGCACTTGAGTTGATACTGTAGTTAATATTTTTGCTTTAATTTTTATTGCTCTCCCTTCATTTATTATTGCCCCAATTTTAATTTCCATTTTAACAAGCGCAGGAGTCGCACCAGTTGTTTTAAAAAACACCACAGGTGGTGTTCAATATTCCACAACCAAGATTATTGTTTCTTGACTTCCACCAATAGCTATTGTTACTTTAGGATCACTTTCCGTTTATATTAACTACACTAGAAACCAAGTAATTACTGTCCTTACTTCAAATTATGTTTTAATTGCGAAATCAAAAGGTTTATCAAGAACTGAAATATTCTTTAAATACGTTTTAAGAAACATTTCTATACCATTAGCAGCCATTATTATTCCGTCATACATTGGTTTATTAACAGGTGGAATCGTTATAGAAACATACTGACAAGTCCCTGGAACATCATTTATCATTACCCAATCATTTCCTAATGGTGAAATTAATATAATTATGTTTAATACTTTCTTCTTTACATTATTAGGGGTATTTACTACTATTTTAGTTGATATTTCATATACATTCTTAGATCCAAGAATTAAATATTCTACCAAGGCATCTACATGAATGATTTTATTAAAAGCAACACTACGTAGAAATGCTGAATTTAAAAAACTTCAATCACAGAAAGGAGTATAGATGACTTCAAAAGATTTTAATAAAAAATATAATCTATCTTTTAATGGAATAGATACTCCTTTTGCTAAGGTTTCTAATCAAAAAAACTTTGTTAATGTTGCTGGAAAACCTAAAAAATTAGTTTTAGAAATTTTAAAAAGATATTTTAAAAGTTGACCTTCAGTATTATTCTTAATAATCTTTTTAATTCTACTTATTTTATCAATTGTAGTAACATTAACTTCTTCATATAGTGCAACTCAAAGTGTTTCAAAAGTCGTACATTTAAATTTAATTGGTGATAAAATCGGCCAACAAACCGATTCATCCTCTATTTGATCTCAAAAACTCCCTAACCAATGAGCGGATTTACAAACCTTAAACAAATATATGGACAACTCTACTTTCCAAAATTATAATAATGATTTTATAAAAAATTATGGTGGTTTTTTTAACAAAATCATTACTCAAAAAGGAAATGAAACAATTTTAAATAGAAATAATCAATTATTTATTGACCCTTACAAATGATATTTAAATCATAGTATATACTTAGTTTTTCAATATTCTGATATACCCAACAATCTTTCACAAACACAATACCAACAACTCTATCAAGAAGCTTTAAATGCAAACCCACAACTTCATTTAGGTACTTTTTTAGGAACTACTAATACTGGAGTCGATGTATGAACTCGTTCATGAATCGGTACATGAAAAGCTATTCGTTTAGCAATCATTGTTGCATTACTTCAAACATTAATTGGAGTAATTATTGGTGCATATTTAGGTTTTCACATCGGAACCTGAATCGATACTGTTATAATGCGTTTAATAGACATCTTTTCGGCTCCACCTACATTGATTTGATTATTAATTTTTGTTTCTTTATTTGGCACAACAGACCTTACTTTAGGAATTGCTTTAGTGTTCATAGGCTGGGTTGGTGCAGTGAACGGAACTAGATTATTTATTATTACTATTAAAGATTCTGAATTCATAACTGTTTCTAAATCAGTAGGAGCTTCTAAATTAAGACTTATTTATAAACATGCTTTACCAATGATTTTAGGTAAAATTGCAACTAGATTTGTTGCAAGTATTCCCGGAATTATTCTTGCAGTTTCTTCATTAGCGTTCTTAGGTTTCTTTAAAAACGATAACGATGTAAACTTAGGAGAAATTATCAACTCTGCCGTCGGTGAAGCTGGAAATAACTTCTGAACTTTACTTTTACCTTCTTTAATCTTACTTTCACTTTCAGTATCATTGCATTTTATCGCATTAGGTGTGCACGATGCTTTAGATCCAAAGGTAATTAAAACTAAATAGGAGTTTTATGGAAAAATTACTAGAAGTCAAAGACTTAAAAGTAAGTTTTAAATTAGGTCATAATAAATTTATTAGTATTGTGCGCGGGGTGGATATAACCATCACTAAAGGTCAAATCGTAGGTATTGTTGGTGAATCAGGATCAGGAAAATCAGTAACTTCAAAATCATTTTTAAATATTAATGATAACTCCGTAGTTTCTGCTGAGAAAATGGAAATCTCAGGGATTGATTTAACCAAATCAAACAAAGAAAGTTTTTGACAAAGTATCCGTGGCCATAAAATTGGATACATCCCCCAAGACCCACTGACATCATTAAACCCCACCCGTAAAGTAGGAAAACAGCTTTTAGATGCATTAAATAAAAATAATGATTGAAAAACAAAACCCTATTCACAAAAGCGTAAATATCTAATAGAACTGCTTGATAAATTTGGTATTAGAAACTCCGAACATGTTTTTGATATGTATCCACATACTTTATCGGGCGGAATGAAACAACGGGTTGTAATTACAATGGTGGTTGCTTTAAAACCTAGTTTAATTATCGCAGATGAGCCAACAACCGCTTTAGATCCTACTGTACAAGCTTCGGTATTAGCGCTTTTTGATGAAATTCGTAGTTCAATGAATATTGCTATTATTTTGATTTCACATAACATCTCCGTAGTTGCTAAGTTCTGTGATTATATTTATGTAATGTACGCAGGTAAAATAGTAGAAAAAGGAACTAAAAAAGATATTTTTACCAATCCTAAACACCCTTACACTTGAGCATTAATTTCCGCTATCCCTGAAAATAAAGAAGATCGTCTTTATTCCATCAAAGGAACACCGCCAGACATGAATAACCTGCCTTTAGGTGATGCCTTTGCTCCTAGAAATGATTATGCATTAGAAATTGATTTTATTAAAGAACCTCCACTATTTGAAATCTCTCCTACACATTCTGCTGCAACCTGATTATTACATCCAGATGCACCAAAAATTGAATTAACACCCGAACTAACATCTCGCTTAGAAAACTTTAGAAAGGCATTTAAAGATGAGTAAAAATATTTTGGAAATCAAAAACTTAAAGAAGTTTTTTATTAATAAAAATATTATTAATAAAGCAGTAGATGATATTAGTTTTGATTTAAAAGAGGGTGAGATAATTGGTTTAATTGGTGAATCAGGATCAGGTAAAACAACCGTTGGTAGGTCACTTTTACGTTTATATGACGATTATAATGGATTTGTAAGATTAGATGGAAAATTAATTTCTGGTAAACATATTTCTAGAAAAACTAATCGTTTTATGCATAAAAATATCCAAATGATTTTTCAAGATCCAATGGCCTCATTAAACGGACAAAACAATATTTTTAACATTCTTAAAGAACCATTAGTAGTAAACAAAATTATCAAATCACGTATTAAGGATATTAAAACAGATTGGAGTGCAGTACAAAATAATTTCCATTATTCGTTTATGGAATCAGTTTTAATTTTTAAATTAGAAAATTTAAAAATAGACAACTCTTTAAATGAACAATTTCTAAAAAAATGAGAAAATCATTTTTCAAAAGTTCAACTAGAAAACATCAACGGAAGTCTTGAGGATAAATTTAATTCATATTTTGGTTTTTTAGAAGAATTAAGCAAAAACAACTCTTTAATTATTAATGATTTATACAAAAACACTGAAAAACTAATTGCTTTATATGAAGAAAAACAACAACAATTTCGTAATGAATCTATGGACTTAGATGAAGTTGAACTAAAGCGCGCAAAAATTGAATATAAACATCAATTTAAATTAAATAAACATACTTCACAATACTATAAAAATAAACAAAAAGCAAAAAGTAGCGGCCAAGATCTAAAAAATGCTACATTAACTTGAAGAGAAGAATTTTTAGATTCAAATAATTCTCTAAATAACTTCATTTCAGAATGAAAAAATGAAGCAAGATTATCACGAAACGAATCTTTCGGTTCTCCTTATATTGATTTTTTTGTTTATAAAGTTAAAATATATTATTTAAACAAAAAAATAAAAAAACTTATCCAAAAAAACAAATGAAAACTTTTATATTTAGAATTTAATGATTTACAAAATCTAATTACTTACATACAAAAAAAATCTAAAGAATTTTTTACTTCTAAATTAAATATTGATGTAAAGAACTTTAAAACATTAAATAAATTTACTAATTATATTAAAAATATTATAAATGCAGATTTTGACATTAATTTCAGCGAGTTTAGTAAAAAATCTAAAGAAATCAAAGATAAGCACAAAACTAATATTAAAAATAAATTTAAAGAATACATACAAGCTTTAAACGCTAGTCTCAAAGAATTCTTTAAAAAACCTAAAAAAGATTTAGAAAAATTAAATCATGCAAAATCAAATCTACAAAGAGCGCAATCAGAATTTGATAAAAATTTAGAGACTTATGTCAATGATTTTAAAATTAGAATTAACACTTTAAACCAACAAATACAAACTCAATTAAAACTAAATAAAACTTTTAAAACACAAAAAAATCAATTGATGATTCTATTTAAAAATACTCATAATCAGTTTTTAAAATATTTTAAAAACGAAATTATTAATAAAACAGAACAAAAAATAAAAGAATTAAAAAATCTTAAAGATTCTCGTAAAAACCAAATATCTAAACTAAAAACAAAATTACAGCAATATAAAGTAGATCTAAAAGTTTTTCAAACTAACGTTTCCGACAAACTGAACACCATTAAATCCTTTGATATAGAACTAAAATATCTCAACAAAGATCTATCATCTATTTACATATTTTTAGGTACTTCTAAATATGATATTTTAATCAAAGATCAATGATTTAAAAAACCCCTTAACTTTTTAAGTCAATGATACAGATTACATAAAATTTCTAGTTTATTAACTAAAAATACCATCTACAAAAGTTTAGAAGACGTTGGTTTATTAAAACAATTTGCTTACCGTTATCCACATGAATTTTCAGGTGGACAACGTCAAAGAATCGTTATTGCACGTGCCTTAATCACACAACCAAAGGTTATAGTGGCTGATGAACCAATCGCTTCATTAGACATATCTATCCAAGCACAAATTGTTAATTTATTAAAAGATTTATGTAAACAAAAAAATATTGGAATGATTTTTATCGCACATGATTTATCAATGATTGAATATATTGCAGACCGCGTGCAAATTATGCACTTAGGCAAAATAGTTGAATCCGGCGATACACAAGCAATTTATCAAAAACCAGTCCACCCATACACAATTAATTTATTTAAAGCTATTCCTAAGATTTCTAATGCAAACGAAAAATTTAAAGATGTAAAATTTGAACTTTCGTATATGCAGGAACAAAAATATCCAAATATCCCAGAAATTCAAGTAGTTGAAGAGGATAAGCATTTTATTTATGCAACCAAAGAACAATTGCAAAAATGAACTAAATAATTTATATGAACAAATTCAATAAATCTATTTTTATCCAATTTAAAAACAAACGTTTTTATTTAATAACATTAAGTTATTTATTGATTTTTTTGCTTATTTTATTAATTTCATTCTTTAGTTTAAAAGAAATTAATAAAATAGAAAATTCTTTTTCCGTTGCTGCTTTTGTTACATTAGCAATCATTGTTTTGAGTTTAATCTTTAGATTTGGTTTTATGGAAAAAACTTTTATTCAATTTAAAAACACAAAAGAGATTTCGAACGAATATAATAAACAAAAAAAGATGATTAAAATGACTTATGAAGAAAAAAAGGTATATTTGGAAAGATTAAAACAAAAGAAAAAACCTAAAACTAAAAAACCTCATTTTCCTTTTTTCTTTAATTTATTCTTATATTTGATAATTAGTATCATTATATTAATTTTAATTTTAGTATAAAAAAACAGACCTAATTATTGGCCATGTTTTTTTATACTAAAATTAGTCAATTATTTTCACAAAAATACTTAATTTATCTGTAAAAATTTATGAAAAAAATCATTAATAGATCAATAATTCAATAAATTTTGAGACATATATAAGGATGTGGTGGTAGAAAAAACGTATTAAATAAGTTTGCGATTAATAAATTTTTTGCCGAATACCATAAGATTAATGTTGAAGTTGGTAAAAAAATTGAAAATATAATAAAGTTTGACTTTAATTTTTCTTATAATGATTAGATTACCTCTGATGAATTTTTAAAAAAACTACAAAAATAATAAAAAATTCTAATAATAGAATATATACAAAAGATTACTAGTTTCCTGTTCGTCTTAACAACTATATAGATGCAGTTAGTGGTTTTATAGATTTAAAATATTGATTTTTTAAACACTGAGCAATACACACATTTAGAAGATGAAAAACTTACATTACTACAATTAATTCAATCAATAGATGATAAAGAGATGAATATTTTACATAAACCTAATTGAAATGCTACCGGATATATGGTTATGAAAATATATATGGTAATAAATCGTTAGCACAATTTACCAAATTCAAAGAATACCCTGATTTATATACAGCGAGAATTTGAAGTGATATAAATGAAATGTATGATTTTGAACAAGCATTGTATATGTTAAGGCCAATCATTTGCGGTTATTTAACAAAAAAATAAAACAAGATTTCCATATAAATATAATTGAGTATCGAATCAAAAGAATATATATAAAGACGGAGAACTTGTTTTTACCACTTCAAAAGGGTTTAAATTTAATATTTACAACGATGACATCCCTACACTTAAAAGAAAAACATACGATTATGTTTTAAAATATCTTTTAACAACTATTGTTTATAAACCAATAACAGGTGCAAAAGAAATTCTAGAAAAGAAATGATTAGACTTAAATTAAAAGAAAAAATATTAGGAAATGATTGTTTTAGTTTAGAGTCATATAGTTCATTTGATAAAGATAAAAATTATAATCTGAACTTTATTATCGAAAGAGACTGTAAGTTACACTATTAATTCCTTGGTTTAGTATTAATATTTGTTATATATCACAACTAATTAGTTAGTAGCAGTTAAGTCTGCGGAATACTTAGGAAAGTTGTTCATAATGAACTAACCATAGTATAAATACGAAACCCCTAATTGTCTCTATATTTTATATATAGAGATTTTTTATTAAAAGACTTAATTAGTTTTATAATATATTATAACATGAAAACTTATACATTTTATAGCGATGAATCAGGTGTTTTAGATACAAAAAATACTTTTTTTATTTTTTCTATACTAGTTATTAAGTCAAAAAATCAGTCAAAAATAATTAAAAGTAAATTTAAAAAACTTGAAAAACAATTAAAAAAAGAACTTAATATTAACGATAAAGATGAGTTAAAAGGTTATCGTATATTAAACGATAAAAAAAAGCAAATTATTAATTTATTAGATGATATTGATAAAATATGTATTCTAATATCGATAGATAAGATAAGTGAAAAAATTAAAAATGATAAAAAATCAAGAAGGAGATATTTAGATTTTATATATAAATTTGCATGCAAAAAATATTTAGAAAGAGAAATTTCAAGTGGTCGTTTATCTAAGAATGATACGGTTAATTTACATTTTTTTATAGATAATCAAAATAAATCAACAAATGGAATTTATGATTTAAAGGAAAGTATTTCAAACGAGTTATTTTACGGAACTTTTAAATTAGAATATGATTGATACATTCAACCTTTGTTTACAAAAAAAGGAAATGTAAATATAATATATTGCGATTCGAAACAATATGAATTTATAAGATTAGCAGATATATTAGCAAATTATTATTTTAGATATTTTAAAAGTAAAAATATTAATAATATACCTAAAATAAAAAATTTATTTTTCTTTTCTCATCCTTAATCTATGATACAATATTTATGTAGCAGATTTCATTATCTGCTCTAAATCACTGGTGCGAACTCATCTTTACTTGATTAAGCGATTTTCTGAATTCGCGAGGCACTGTGGATGCTTTCTTTTATAGAGAGCATTTTTTTATATAATTATGTTATGCTAAACTCGTACATTAATAATGCTATTAAAGAACAAAATAATTCAATTTATAGCAATGAAGAATGTTAGAATTTCTTAGACAAAAAAATAGAAAATAAAGACTTAAAATACAAAAATTCATTAGAAAAAAACAAATGTATTATGTACACTCCAAAATTCGTAAAAAGATAAATACGAAATATGTTTATTAATTTACATAAATGAAAAAGACAAAGATATTTTGTATATTGATTTAGATGATACATACCATTTTTCTAAAAATAAAATAGTAAAAAAAACCAGATTTAGAATAATTACCACTAATTTAGAAATTGAAAATGGTAAAATAATTGGAAAAGTTATTTTTTCAGAATATTCATTATTTTGATTCATAAATCTCCTATCATTTTCTTAGAAAAGAAAACAAAAAGTTAAGTAAAACATTATAAAAACAATTAATAATATTAAAAAAATAATAAAGATATTTAAATAAAATAACTTTTCTAATAGAATTATTATTATGATAGAAGTAAGAGATATAGTTTTTAGTTATAAACCTGGTATCTTAAAGCCTGCATTAAAGAATGTAAGTTTTAAGATAGAAAAAGGTGAATATATTGCTATTTTAGGTCATAATGGAAGCGGAAAAAGTACACTATCTAAAATTTTAGTAGGTTTACTTAAACCACAAGAAGGTTCGGTTCATATCGATGGAATTGAATATCATCGTACCACTTTATTTCAAGTACGCAAAAAAATTGGAATTATTTTTCAAAATCCAGATAATCAATTTATTGGTTCATCGATCGAGGATGACATTGCTTTTGGTTTAGAAAATCGTAGAGTGAATCCAAAAGAAATGAAAGAAATTATTTTAAGATGCGCTACCAAGGTCGGTATGCAAAACTATCTTGAAAGAGAACCTGAAAGTTTATCGGGTGGTCAAAAACAGCGAGTTGCAATCGCTTCCGTATTAGCTTTAAATCCAGATGTAATGATTTTTGACGAGGTAACATCGATGTTAGATCCTAAAGGACGTTATGATGTTTTAAATCTTATCAAAGAAATCCGTGATCAACGTAATAAAACTCTCATTTCTATAACACATAATATGGATGAAGCAATTTTAGCTGATAAATGCTTAGTATTTGCTGATGGTGAATTAATTGCTTTTGATTCACCAAATAAAATTTTAAGAAATAAAGAAATACTTGAATTAGCAAAAATAGATTCACCTTTCATATATAAATTAAGTTCAATGATCAATGGTATTAATCCAACCTATAACGAAGAGGAATTAATAAATCAAATATGCAAATAAAAACAAATCATATTTCACATACTTTTAGTAAAAAAACTCCTTGAGAATTTACTGCATTAACTAATATAAATTTAGAAATAAAACAAGGTGAATATTTAGGTATTATTGGTTCTACAGGTTCTGGTAAAACAACTCTAATTGAACATTTAAATGGATTATTAAAACCAACCACAGGTAGCATTGAATGACATTTTTCAGCAGATATATATAATAAAAAAACTAAACAAAATATTTCTACTCAATTTGATCTAATTAATAATGCAGAAAAAAGACGGAAATTAAAAAATACAAAAGAAATTCGTAAAAAAATAGGAATAGTTTTTCAGTTCGCTGAATATCAATTATTTAAAAACACCATTAAAGACGATATTGCATTTGGTCCAATCGCTTATGACGTTCCAAAACAAGAAGCATATCAACGAGCAAAAGAATGTTTAAAAATGGTAGGTTTAAGCGAAGAATATTTAGAACGAAGTCCATTTGAACTTTCGGGTGGTCAAAAACGACGCGTTGCTGTCGCAGGTATTTTAGCAATGCAACCAGATTTTATGGTTTTTGATGAACCTACTGCTGGTCTAGATCCTGTTGGTGTGGTAGAAATTTTAGATATTCTTTCAAACTTAAACAAAGCAGGAAAAACTATTATAAATGTTACACACGATTTAGATCACGTTTTGGAGCATGCCTCTAGAGTAATTATATTAAAAGACGGAAAGTTAGTACAATCTGGAAAACCCTATGATGTTTTAAATAACATTGAGCTTTTATGAGAAAATAATCTACAACCACCAAAATTATTAGAATTTGTTTATAAATTGCGTCAAAAAGGTTTAAATGTTCCTGAAGTAAGATCACTACAAGAATTATCCGATTATATAAATAATTTGCAGAAAGGAAAATAATGAAAAGTATTTTTGGCCGTTATATTCCTGGAAAAGGATTTTTATATAATTTTGATGCTAGAATTAAGGTATTTTTAACTATTTTAAATATTGTTTTAGTTTTTATTGCTAGTTCTTTTATTGACTTATTTATTATTTTGATTCCCTTGATTATTATTTATTTAATTTCAACAAAAAAAATTAGACCAATATTTAAACTAATTAAATTACCTATTTTTATTTCTTTTGTAATTTTATTAGTTAATTTATATATCATTAATTCAGATGTAGTATATAAAGACCACTATCACAATGATTTATTTTGAAGTTTTTATTACACAAAAAAACCATTAGTCGATGTTCATAATATCCCAATTAAATGGGAACAATTTTATGATGGTACAAACTTTGATTGAAAACATTTAAAAAAATTATATGGAGAAAACGCGGTTTTAAGCTACGGAATTTCATTAAATTCAATCACTCGTACATTAGCTTTATTTTTAAGAATTTACATAATGGTATTAACAACTTCATTATTAACCAATACTACGCGTCCTATATTATTAAATAAAGCATTTGAAGATTTAATGTGACCACTTAAACTACTATTTATTCCCACACATATTATTGCAACAATTATTTCTATTGCGTTGCGTTTTATTCCAACTTTAGTTGATGAATCACAAAGAATTATAAAATCACAATCCTCACGTGGTGTTGATTTTAAAAACGGCAATTTAAAAGAAAAAATAGTTGCTTTTACTACTTTAATTATTCCTTTATTTGTATCATCATTTCAAAAAGCAGAGGATTTAGCTAACTCAATGGAAACTCGTGGTTATGATCCTTATGAAAAACGAACTAAATATAGACAAATTAAACCAACCTGGAAAGATATTATAGTTTTATTAATTTATATTGTTATTGCAATTTTATTAATTTTCAATTATATTATCTTAAAAAATACGGATTTTTCTTCATCAAATCCTATTATTAACAATATTGGTTTATATAAATTACCAATCTCTTTTGTTAAATTGCGAGTTGTTGGATAAAAAAAGAATCAGATTAATGATTCATTTTTTTTATTAATTTATTGATATTTATATTTCATCTTTACTCAATTAAAATTCTTGCATAACTCAAGCCACTTCTATGTTATCATAGTATCACTTCTAAGTTTAAATTTTATTAAAAACCTTAATTGTTACTATTTTCCTCTTCATTTGTTAAATTAATTAAATCATCTAAATTTTGTGGTTTTGATACTTCTTTTTGTTCTACATCGTTTTTTGGTGGTAATTCCAAATGTTTTGCTATATATGCTATTTCTTCAGCAATAATTGTTTCTTTTTCTAATAATAATGTTTTAATTAATTCTAACAATTTTGTATTTTCTCGTATTGTTTCAGCAGCTCTTCTTTGTGCTTCTAAAATAATTTTTCTTATTTCTAAATCTATTTCATGACTCACTTGATTTGATAAAGTAGAATTTGTAGCTAATGTTTTACCTAAAAATGGACTACCACCTTCTTCGTGATATTTAATCGGCCCTAAATCACTCATCCCAAATTCTGTAACCATTCTTCTAGCAATATTTGTTGCTTTTTCTATATCATCTGAAGCACCTGTTGAAACATTATCTTTTCCATATATAAATTCTTCAGCTGCACGACCACCCATAAAACTTGCAATGGTTGCTAACAATTCTTCTTTTGTATAGTTATATTTTTCATTTTCAGGCATCATTAAATTATAGCCACCCGCTTGACCACGTGGAATTATAGTAATTTTTTGTACTTTATTTCCACCTGGGATTCTAATTCCTACAACAGCATGTCCTGCTTCATGGTATGCTACTGCAGTTAATTCTTCTTTAGTAATTGTTCTTGATTTCTTAGCTGGTCCTGCCATTACACGATCTATAGCTTCATCAATAATTGGTAATGTAATTAATTCTGATCTTTCTCTAATTGATAATAATACAGATTCATTTATTACATTTTCAAGTTGCGCACCAGAAAAACCTGGGGTGCGTCTTGCAATATTTTTAAATTCTATATCTGATGAAAATCTTTTACCTTTTGCATGTAATTTAAGAATTTGTTCTCTTTCTGAAACATCTGGTAAACCTACAGTAATTATGCGATCAAAACGTCCCGGTCTAGTTAAAGCAGGATCTAAAACATCCGTTCTATTAGTTGCGGCAATAAATAATAATCCAGAATTTTCTTTAATACCATCCATTTCAACTAACAATTGGTTTAATGTTTGTTCTCTTTCGTCGTGTCCTCCACCGATACCCGAACCTCTAGTTCTACCAATTGCATCTAATTCATCTATAAAAATAATTGCTGGTGAATTTTTTCTAGCTTCAGCAATAACTTGTCTTACTCTTTTTGCACCCATTCCAACAAATAACTCAACAAAGTTAGATGCTGAAACAAAGAAAAACGGAACATTTGCTTCTCCTGCGGTCGCCTTTGCTAATAATGTTTTACCAGTTCCCGGAGGACCACCTAATAAAATTCCGTGTGGCATTCTTGCCCCAGAATCTTGATATTTTTTAGGATTTTTAAGATAATCAACTATTTCTGAAATTTCTTCAATTGGTTCCCTGTTTCCTGCTATATCAGAAAATTTTTTATCTGATTTAATAATTTGTGCCGGACTCTTATCACCAAAACCTGTACCTTGACCTGACATCATCTTCATTTGTGCTCTATAAATAAAGTAGATGATAGCTATCAATAACAATGTAGGAATTAGTGAAATAAATATTGATAATCATATATTTTGTTTTGGTGCAGCAATTCCTATTATTCCACCTTTAAGTGTATCATTAACTGCATCAATATTAGTATTTGAGACAAACATATCATTTAATGTAGTAGTAGAAGAACTAAATTTTGGATTTTGACTCAATATAGTTTTAAATACTTCAAAACTTCCATAGGTTATATAATTTGTCCTAATATATGATCCATTATCTAATTTTGTAGAATGAACTGTTGCAGTAATTGTATTTGAAAAAGGATCTACTCTAAAAGTTTCAAAATAATTAGCATCAGTTTTATCTTTCGCTGCATCATAAGCTAATTGACTTAATCTTGTTAATGAAATTTGAACCTCATTACTTCTATTTAAAAAATTGTTTAAAATAAAGTATAAAGCAAGACCAACTAACACAAGTGCTATGACTATTAATCATATATTTCTTTTTTTAGTCATTTTTCTCCTTATATTTTAATATTATAATGTTTTTTTAATTTATTGAACTATAAATATTTGTCCCTTTTTCTTACTTAAATAGTTTTTTTCATCTAATTTAAATTTGCTTGTTCTGTTTTTAGATAAAATAAACTGTTTTAAAGCGTTAATTTTATTTTTTGATAATTCAATGTTAGTAAAATTATAGTGAATTAATTTAAAAATAACTTGATCTTTAAATTTAAAATATTCAAAAATTTCTTGTTTAAAGTTTGCTTCTCTTCATATTTTATACTCTATATTTGCTTTATTATCAATTTCTTTTATTTTCTTATTTTTTAAATATATATTATATAAAATTCATAGTTTTCTTAATTTTGTAAGTTCTTTATTTTGTTTTCTAATTATATTTCTTGCATATTTACCAGTATTATTACTTGAATCAATATAATATGGTATTTTATATCGAATACATTTTTTTAGTATGGTATCTTTAAAATATCTAAAAAGTAAGGGTCGATAAATATTCATTCCATATAAAAATATTTTTTTTTGCATCCCTAAATGTGAATTTATACGATTATTTGAATTTTGTAATTGGGCTGTTTCCAAATAATCATCTAAATTATGTGCCACTAATAAAACATTACAATTATACTTATCATAAATTTTTTTAAAAAATTGATACCTTATTTCTCTCGCTCAATTTTGAAAATTTCCTTTACTATAGTCTTCTTTTTTTAAAATTAATTTTTCTAATGTTAAATTATATTTTTTACAAAAATTAGTTACCGTTTTTTCATCTTTAATTGAATCTTCACGTTGATTATAATTCACGTGCGCAACTATGATGTTTTTATTTTTATATTTATTTAATAAAAACATACTATCAGCACCACCACTAACTGCGATTAAATATTTTTTATATTCCATTATTTTTTTTATTAAATTTATTCATCACTGTATTTATATCATTAAAACCATAAGAAATTGCAGCATCAGCGGAAACATTAATTATAGGTCTTAAAATTTCTATTTCAATTAAACTAAATTTTCCTAAAACAAAATCTTTCAATTCACCTTGAAACGGCACTTTTATACCAATACGTAATCTTTTAAAACTTTCACTATTTAACAATTCAACTATATTTTTAACTCCATTATGACTTCCACCAGAACCACCTATTTTTATGGTTGCTTTACCTAATTCATAATCTTTTTCATCATGTATTACCATCACATCATCTGGTTTAATTTTAAAAAAAGCACAGAGTTGAGAAATAAACTGACCTGATAAATTCATAAAAGTTAAAGGTTTTGCAATAATAATATCATCTATCTTTGCAAATTCTCCCTTAAATTTATTTTTATTTAAAGTAATATTTAATTTTCTACAAATTTCATCAATAACTAAAAATCCAACATTATGTCTCGTATATTTATATTCTATACCAGGATTTCCTAAACCAACTATCAACTTCATTTTATCCTTTTAATAATTTTTGCATATTTGTATGTATTTCTTTTTTTTCTCTAAATTGTGGAATTAAAATTTTAGAATATAAATCTCTTACAGGTGAAAAAATTCATAATTCAGAAATTGCTCTTGAAACTGCTGTATAAACTAATTTACGACTTAACATGTGTTTATAATTATGATTTATTACAAAAATAACAGCTTTAGTTTCACTTCCTTGAAATTTATGTACCGTAATTGCATAAGCTAAATTAATTTCGTTAACAAAGTCTTCTTTAGTATATGAAACCAAAATTTCTTTATTTGCTTGTTTGAACAAGACATCTATAATTGTTTTTCCTGCAACTACTTTACTTCCTTGTATATAGCCAATATCTCCATTTGAAATATTATTATCATATCTATTTACTAATTGAATAACCTTGTCACCAACACGATAATTTAATTTATATTCAACAAAATTATTAGTATATACTATTTCACCTCTAGGATTATAAACACTTTGTATTAATAAATTTATTTTATTTATTCCATATAAACCACGATACATAGGACATAAAATAATCGAATCATTTATACCATATTTTTTTAACATAATTTTAAATAATGAAATTATATCTTTTTCAAAATTACGATAGATTACTAAATTTACATGTTTTTGCTTTTTAGAAAGACCAATTCAATTATTTCAATCGTTTTCATAATAAAGTAAATCTTTATAATTAAAATTATTTTCTAAATCTTTTAAATTAAAAATTTTTAATTTAGATAAATAATTAATAATTTCTTGTTTATATTTTACATTTTTATAATTACCAATGTAATTTATACAATCAAAATATTCCTTAATTTCTTCTGAATCACTACGATAAAATTTCTTTAATATAGTTATTTTAAATTGATTGCTATTAATCAAATCATTCAAAATATAACCGGGTCCAATCGCTGGTAATTGATCTTTATCCCCTAATAAAACTAATTTTTCCAAATTTTTACAACTAATTAACAATTTATAAAATAAATTTATATTAACCATACTAAATTCATCAATAATTAATATCTTTGCGTTTTCAACTTCTTCATTTGCTTGTAATTTTTCTTTATCATCTTTTATACCTAAAAAACTATGTATAGTTCGTGTAGTAAAATGACCCTTTGTAGACAGATTTGAAGCCGCGCGACCTGTTGGTGCTAAAATAAAAAAATCTTGTTCTATTTTATATTTATTTTGTCTTAAGGTAGTATAAAAATGTTTTATTAAACTACTTTTTCCTGTTCCAGGATTACCGGAAATTATAGAAATATTATTATTTAAAAAAGCAAAATATCCTTCTTTTTGTTCGTCTGATAAATAATTCAAAACATCATCTTTTTCTGGTTTCAATTCTTTAATAGAATTCATTTTTAATTCATTAAGTTTTTTTACAATAAACTCTTCTTTTTGTTTTATTTCAAGACGACAATACATAAAATGATCTTTAATTAAAAAATTTTCATCAATTAATTTTTCTAATACTTTTTTAATTAAATCTTTATTTTCAGGTTCTTTCAATAAAGTCATTTTTTTTAAAACTAAATCTATAATATCTTTTTCAAAAATAAAAGTTGAATTTTGATCTTCTAAATCTGTTAAAGCATTATAAATAAATGCTTTAATTCTTTGTATAGATAATAAATGATAACCTAATAATAAAGCAAATCGATCGATATCATCAAAATTATATCCATCTTTTATATATAACTGATAAGGATCTATTTCTTTATATTTTTTTATAAAATCTATTAAATCACTTTGAAATTTAGTTTTTAAAAATGTATATAAATTAATTAAATCATTACCATAAAAAAATTCTATATTTTTTTTATAACTTTCTGATTCATTTAAAAAAGCTTCAGTAATTTTTTTAATTGTTTTTTTATTTAAATCATAATAATTAATCGCACTTTTTATTTGAGTTTCAGTTAAAATTGATTTTAATAAATTTATATTATTTTCTACATCATCTAATAACGTAAAGAATTTCCGACCAATTTGATCATATATTTTTTTAACAGTAATAATTCCTATTTTAGGTATTTTAGCAATATGTTGTTTTATTTCTATATCCACATCTACTATTTCAATTACAGGAATATAAGAAGTCAAAGAAAATGATCTTCTATTATCTCTAGAAATAGATTCTAGATAAGTAATTTCATATTTTTTAAATAATTCTGGAATATTTTTTCTTACATAAATTATTTTGCGTTCTTTTTTATTACTTGATTCAAAAACAAACAAAGCTCAACCTTGTTTTTCACCTCCAGCAAGAATTTTTGTAAATTTTCCTATGCTTTTTTGATCTGAATTTTTTAATTGAATATCAGTCATAATTAATATAAATTATACTTTTTTATTTTTAAAATATTATGATTACTATTAATATAAGTTATTCACAAATTTTTAAAGATTTATATCAATAGTTATTAACAATAGAAAAACATATGTTAATAACTATCAAAATAACTTATTTTTAGATAAAAAAATTGTGAATTGTAAATACTTTAAGTTGTTACTTATTCTTTATTAATAACAATTTAAAGTAGATAAATTTTATTACTTTATAATATTAACTATGTTAAATGATAACTTAAAAAACCAAGACAATAACGAAGAAGTAAAATTAACATCATTAACCGAACAATTAAAAGATTATTTAAGGTTAGAAATCATTGATGAAATTATTTGAAGAACATTTTTTTTAAAAATGAATATTATTGATCTTAAAGATAATATTGCAACTATTTATTTTCCTTTAGAACAAGAAAGTACACTTACTTTATTACAACACCAAGAATTAAAAGAACCTTTAGAAAAAGCAATTAAAGAAATTTTAGGTGAAAAAATTATATATAAACTTACTATAAAAAATAAAGACTTATATCAAAAAGAAATAAAAGAAGAAGAAAAAAAAATAAATAGTAAAAATATAACAAAAGATGAAAAAAAACGTTTAATAAATAATTATAAACCTGATTACACTTTTGAAAACTATATGAAAGATGGATTTAATAAAGATATAGTTGAATTTTGTGAATCTTTAATTAATAAAGAAAACAATATTTTTCGCGTTTATATTTCAGGTAGTTCAGGAATTGGAAAAACACATTTATTAAATGCTATTGGTAATTCATTTAAAAATAAAGGTAAAAAAGGTTTATATATATCTCCACACTCTTTTAGTAGGGAAATTTCTAATTTAATATTAGAAAATAATGTAATTAAAATAAGTAATATAATAAATTATTTATGTAGTTTAGATTTAGTTTTATTTGATGATTTTCAAATATTTGGTGAAGGTAAAAAAAGTCAAACAAAAATTTTTATTTATCAAATTATTGACGGTAGAATGTTAGCAGATAAATTAACTGTTTTTGCTTCTGAATTAGATTTAAATGATTTAGAAAACTTATTTGAAAATAAAATTACAACAAGAATACGAGATGGTTTTATCGGAAAAATAAAAAAACCAAATGAAAACGAGATGTATAACTTATTAAAGTTTGTTTTAAATAAAGAAAATTTTGATTTTAGTTTATTAGATGAAAATTCAAAACAATTTATTATAAAAAATCATTTTTCTTCTATCAGAGCATTATTAGGAGCTGCTAAAAGATTATCTTTTTCTAAAAGTAAAATTTTAAATGCTAATTATGTATACGATGTTGTAAAGAAAATTTTTGAAGATGTAGTAAGAGAGCAAGTTGAAATTAATCCTGATACTATTATTAAAACTGTTTCTAAATACTATAGAATCTCAGAAAAAGAAATTTATGGTTCATCTAGAAAAAAAGAAATTGTTATAGCTAGACATATTGCAATTATTTTAGTAAATAGTTTACTAACACTTTCATCCACAGAAATAGGTAAAATATTCAAAAAAGATCACACAACTATTTTAAATGCATTAAAAAAATTTAACAATGAAAACTATGATAAATCTATTCAAGAGACAATTGATTTATTATCTCGGGAAATAAGAGGCTTTAAATAACAACAAAAATACATTTTATTAAGTTGTGAATAATTTTAAAAAGTTATAAAAAGCATTAATTTATATTATAAATTTAAACTTTTTATCATTTTTATAAATAATTAACAAAACATAATATTTATATTTTAGGAGAAATATGAAATTTATAATTTCTAAAAAAATTATTGATCAAAGTATTGATTTTCTTTCATTATTTAATGATAGTAATGACGTTTATGTTCCTTTTCGTGGAATTTTATTTAAAATAAATTCAGAAAATTTAACTTTAATTTCTGCCAAAAACAATTTAGCTGCACGTAAAATAATTAGAATTGATGAAAAAAATTTAACAGTTGAAGAACCAGGAATATTTTTATTAAATTCGAGCTTATTAAAAAATATTATTAAAAAATTTGATGATAAAATAACTTTTCAAAGTATAGGACAAAATATAAAAATATTTGATAAAAATACTAAATATACTTTAACTACATTAGATGCAGATAGATATCCATTTATTAATTTTGATTTACAAAAAAATAAATTTACTGTAAATTCAAGAAAATTTGAGAATACTATAAATAATGTATTTATTTCTACAAATCAAAACACAGAAAGAAATAATGGACTATTATATAAATGTATAAATATAAAAAGTAATAAAAATAAAGAAATTAGAATGACAGCGACAGATAGTTTTAGATTATCTTCAGAAGTTTTTAAAATAAATGAAGAAATAAATTTAGATGTATCTGTAGAAGCAAAAAATTTAAAAAAACTTTTTATGAAGGATATGCCTGAAGAAGTAACATTTTTCTACGATGAAGAAAAAATAGGTGTGTTATATAAAGACATAGTTATACATAGTAACCTATCAAAACTAACTTATTTAAATATTGATAATTTTATAAAACCCATTTATTCTAAATCTTTGGTTATAAATAGAGATGAATTTTTAAAATTAATAAATAAAGTAGTTTTCTATAATTCAGATAAAATAAGAAGATTACAATTTAATATATCTAAAGAAGAACTAAAATTAAGTTTTGAAGTTCCTGAGATTGGTATTTCAAATGCTTCTACTTCAAATATTATGTATAATGGTGAAATATTAGATATTGATTTGGATTTTCAATTTATTAAAGATGCTGTTTCAGTATTTCCTAATGGTAATATTCATTTAAATATTAGCGAAAGTAATGATAGAATTTATGTTCTTGCAAATAATAATGAAAGTCATATTCAATTAATAACACCAATAAGAAGGTATTAATATGATAGTTAAAATAAAAGGTAATACTATAAAACTAAGTCAGTTTCTTAAAAAAATAGATGAAATAAACACTGGTGGGCAATCAAAGTATTTTATAAAAGAAAATGAAATAAAAATAAATGGTAAGATTCCTAAAGGAAGATCATCTAAAATAAAACCTGGAGATATCATTTGAATTAATGATCAATTAATTAAAGTAATATCTGAATAATGTGGAAATAATTCCACATTTTTTTATAATTTTTATTAATTAATCTTAAAATTTAATATTACTTAACATATTTTGCTAAAATAAAAATAGATATATAACGAAAGGAGGTTTTAATGAAGTATGATGTTGTAATTGTAGGTGGTGGAATTATTGGTTCAAGTATCGCTTATGAATTATCACAATACGATTTAAAAACCATATTATTAGAAAAAAATCCAGTTTTTGCTGATGAAACAACCAAAGGAAATTCTGGTGCAATTCATGGTGGGTTTGATCCTGAACCACATAAAATAGAAGCTAAATTAAATGTTTTAGGCAATCAACTATGAAGAGATAAAATTTTTAAAGATTTAGAATTTCCTAGAGTTCAAGTAGATTCATTAATTTTAGCTTTTAATGAAGAAGAAATGAAACACGTTCATATGTTATATGAAAGAGGTTTAATAAATAAAGTTCCTAAAGAATTTTTAAAAGTTATTGATCGTAAAGAAGTTCTTAAGCGTGAACCTAACGTTAATCCTAACGTTTTAGGGGCTCTATTATGTACAAGTTCTTGAGCTATTGATCCTGTTAGAGCTACATGAGCTTTTTTAGGAGCTAGCGAACAAAATGGAACAGAACTTAGAAATAATGCGTCAGTAGAAGATATAAAATTTAAAAATAATGAATTTGAAGTTACATTAGCTAATAGAGAAAAGATATATTCTAAAGTTATAATTAATGCAGCAGGACATTATGCTGATATTTTAGCAGCTAAAGCAGGATATCCTGATTTTAAATTAACTACAAGACGTGGTGAATATAGAATTTTGGATCGTTCTGAAGGTGGCATTGTTAAATCAATATGTTTTAAAGTTCCTACAATTCATGGTAAAGGTGTTATTGTTGCACCTATGTTGGATGGTCATATTTTGGTTGGTCCAACAGCGCAAGAAGGTGTACCAAAAGATGAAACCAGAGTTGTAACAAAAGAAATGTATGATTTTATTGGAAAAATAGGAAAAGAAATTATTCCTTCGATAAAATTAGAAAAAACTATTATGACTTTAGCTGGTTCAAGACCAATTGATATAGAAACAAATGATTTTATTATTAAAGCTGCAAAAGATAATAAATGTTTTATTAATGCTGCAGGTATGCAATCACCGGCTATTGCTTCTGCGCCAGCAATTGCTATAGAAATATCGAAATTAGTAGAAAAAGCAGGATTACAGTTAGTTAAAAAACCAGATTTTAATCCTAAATATAAAGTTAGATTTTAATTAGAAAGTAGAATTTATGTTAGATAAGTTAAAAGGACTAACCTGAAAACAAATTGTTGCTTTAATTATTTTAGCAGCAGCTGACGTTTTTGTTATTGCTGCTCCTTACTATATTAAAAATATTATTCCTAACTTACACTTATATTTAAATATCAGAGAAGATCAAGTAGCTACATTAACTTCTATTATTGGTTATGTAACTCTGATAACCCAACTACCGGGTGGATTTTTAGCAAATAAATTTAGTTCAAAAGTATTATTATTTATTGCTGTATTTTCTACTGGTTTAATAACCTTTTGATTTGGAGGGGTTATATGATATTCTAGTAGTTTAAATCCAAATAATTTATTTATTCAATATTCAATTATATTTGGTTTGTGAGGTGTAAGTTCTACATTAGTTTTTTGGACTCCTTTATGAAAATTAGTTTCTCAACAAACAACTAAAGAAAATCAAGGCTTAGCGTATGGTATTCAAGGCACTGCTAATGGTCTAATTGGTTTATTATTTGTATTCTTTATTGGTATTTTGATTACTACTTACTGAGTACCAATTTATGATAAAGTAGCAGTAGGATTAAATAAAAATGTTCCTTTTGCTGTTTATGCATTTTTAATTGCATCATTTTTGATGGTAACATCAGTTATGGTATTGACTTTAGTTCCTGAAAAGTGAATTGAAAAAAGCACTGAAAAATTAACATGAGAAAGATTTAAAAAAAGCATAATTCAAGTATGAAATGCATCTAAAAACTGAAAATTATGAGCTTTATCAATCTTTGTTATGGGAATGTATACATTCCAATCGGTTTTTGCTTATTATTTAGTTCAATTAATGCAAAATGCTTATTTAGCACCAGTAATTTTGGTTACGATTTTAGGTGGAGTTAGATCTTATGGTTTAAGAACTTTAATTTCAACCTTTGTAGGTAGATGAGCAGATAAATTTAGATCATATATTTTATTTTTAATTATTACTACATTTATAGGTATTATTATTTTAGGAGCAATTATTTTATTTGGATTTATTCCTAATAAATATAATATTTGAGTAATAGTTTTAAGTAGTATTTTATTTATTTGTGCTGGTATTTTATCTTGAGTAATGGTTACTTTAAGATATACACAAATTGGTGAAATTCATCTTGAAAAGAATTCTTATGCTTCATCGGTTGGAATTTTATCATTCATAGGATTTTCAACTGACGCGTGATTATATCAAATCACAGGAGCGATAGGTTCAAAATATACTGAAGTGGGTGGAAAAAATACGTCTGCTACTGGTTATCAAATAATTTTAGTTGTTTGTTTAGCGGTTGCGATAATTGGATTGTTAGCAGGTTTGATAGTACATATTTCAAACACAAAGGAATTAAAGAAACTCGGTAAAACAAATTATAGATGGAGAACTTTAGAAAATGAGTAAAAGACAATTAATTTTAGGACACAGAGGATATTCCGGAATAGCACCCGAAAATACAAGATTAGCATTTGAAATGGCATATCAATATTCCTTTGACGGGGTTGAATTAGATGTTCATTTAACTAAAGATAAAGAATTAGTTATTATTCATGATGAAACTACAGATCGAACAGCTTTAACTAAAAAAGAAATTGAATTTAGCAATCTTGCAGATCTTAAAAAAGATGATCATTCAAAATTTTTTAAATTAAAAACAAAAAAACAAGAAATATTAACCTTAGAAGAATTTTTAGATTCTTACCTTGATTTATTTGAAATAATTAATATTGAAATTAAAACTGATCAAAAAGAATACAAAGGGATTGAAGAAAAAATACATGCTTTATCAGAAAAATATGGGCAAAAATACTTTGATAAAATTGTATTTTCTTCATTTAATTTTCAAACTCTTAGAAATATGAGAAAACTTAGTTCAAAATATAAATTAGGATTTTTATTTTGAACTCAAACTCAATTTAAATCAGTATCTTTAGATGAAATTAAAGCAACTTGTCAATTTTTAAATCCATGAACAGTTTTATATGATAAAAATAAAAAACTTTATAAAAAAAATGGAATTCCTTTAATGTTATGAACTTTAAAAGATAAAAAAAAGTTTGATGAATATGCTAAAGATGATTTAGTACATACACAAATTAGTAATTATAAATTTGAAAAATAAGGATATTATGAAAGATAAATATATTATTACATTAGATTCTGGAACAACATCTTGTAGAAGTTTAGTTGTTGATCACGATGGTAATATTAAATCAAGTAATCAACACGAATTTACACAATATTTTCCAAAATCTGGTTGAGTAGAACACGACGCATTAGAAATTTGAAATACTCAATTAACTACAATGCAAAGTGCTAAAAATCAAGCAAAACTTAAATCAGAAGATATTGCTGCAGTTGGAATTACTAACCAGCGTGAAACAATAGTTTTATGAGACAAAGAAACAGGAATACCTGTTTATAATGCAATAGTTTGGCAAGATCGTAGAACAGCGGAATATTGTGAAGAATTAATTTCACAAGGGTATGCTGATATGTTTCAAAAGAAAACAGGATTAATTGTTAATCCTTATTTTAGTGGAACAAAAATTCGTTGAATTCTAAAAAATGTAGTAGAAGCAGAAAAAAAACTAAAGCAAGGAAAATTATTAGCTGGTACCATTGATACATGGCTAATTTGAAAATTAACAGATGGAAAAGTACATGCAACCGATGTTTCTAACGCTTCTAGAACTTTATTGTTTAACATTCATACTTTACAATGAGACCAAGAAATACTTGATTTATTAGAAATTCCAAAAGAAATTTTACCTGAAGTAAGATCTTCATCAGGTCATTTTGGTTTTGTTGCACCTTATAATTGATCTAATACCGCAAAAGGAAAAGTTCCAATTACAGGAGTTGCAGGAGATCAACAATCAGCATTATTTGGTCAATTATGTACTGAAGTAGGAATGGTTAAAAATACCTATGGTACAGGATGTTTTACTTTAGTAAACACTGGAAATACAGCAATAGAAAGTAAAAATAAATTATTAACTACTATTGCTTGAAAATTAGGTGATGAAAAAGTGGTTTATGCATTAGAGGGTTCGGTTTTTGTGGCTGGTGCAGCTATTCAATGATTAAGAGATTCGATTAGACTTTTATATAATGCAGCTGAATCAGATTTTTTTGCTTCATTAGTTAATGATGATCAAAGAGTTTATGTAGTTCCATCATTTACCGGTTTAGGAGCACCATATTGAGACTCATATTCACGAGGAGCAATTTTTGGTTTAGAAAGAGGAACCAAACGTGAACACATCATTAAAGCAACTTTAGATTCAATTGCATATCAATCAAACGATTTAATTAGTGCAATGCAAAAAGACTTAGGGAAACCAATTGTTGCTTTAAAAGTAGATGGTGGTGCTTCTAAATCTAACCATTTAATGCAGTTTCAATCATCTATTTCACAACTTGAAGTTGTAAGACCTGCTAATATTGAAACTACAGCGATGGGAGCATCTTATTTAGCCGGTTTAGCAGTTGGATATTGAAAAGATTTAAATGAATTAAAACAAATTGTTAAAGTTGATAGAGTATTTCAACCGCTATTAACACAACAAGAAATTTCAAAGTTACTTAAAGGTTGAAAAACTGCAGTTTTAAAAACTTTAAATTGAACAAAGGATATAGAATAACAAATGGAAATTAATACTACAGCATATTGATTAATGGTTTTATCAGAATTTTTAGGAACAATGGTTTTAATTATTTTAGGTAATGGTGTAAATTACAGTGTGTCAGCACGTAGAATGTTTGCAAATCAATCAGGAAAATGAATTGTAATTATTTTTGGTTGAGGAATTGCAGTATTTTGTGGTGTGATTGTTTCATTAGCATTAGGTGGTGAAGCACATCTTAATCCAGCGGTTACGTTATTTAAAACAATATCATCCAAAAATCCTGCTTATTTAATATGAATTATTTTTCAAATTTTTGGAGCAATGTTTGGACAAATTGTTTTAAATTTCATTAATTGAAAACATATTCAAGAAACAGAATTAGCAATTATAAGAAGTGCACATTGTACTGGACCTGCTTTTAATAATAAAGAAAAATCTACTATATTTAATTTTTCTTATGAATTAGTGGGAACATTAATGTTAGTAGGGGTAATTTTAGCTTTTGGTAAAGGACTTAATAATTTAGGTTCTTTAGGTCCATTGCCAGTTACATTATTAGTTGTAGGAATTGGTGCTTCATTAGGGGCTTCTACTGGTTATGCAATTAATCCGGCTAGAGATTTTGGACCAAGGGTTGTATATACATTGATGGAGAAATTTTTACTTAAATCTAGAAAAAGTGAACATATTACTGGAAACTGAAGTTATTCATGAGTTCCTGTTTTAGCACCATCTACTGCAGGAATAATTATTGGTTTATTTGGATTAATTTAATTAAATAAAAGAAAGAAGTATTTAAATGAAAAAGATTCTTAATCGTACTGAAGATATTGTTTCAGAAATGATTTCTGGTATTATTAAAACTAATAAAAATCTTTTAAAAGTACCAGAATTTAATGTTGTTTATAATAAAAATTTTAATAAAAAGAAAGTTGCCTTGATAAGTGGTGGTGGTTCAGGTCATGAACCCGTACATATAGGTTATATAGGTAAAGGAATGCTAGCAGCAGCGATTGCAGGAGAAATTTTTACTTCACCTACTCCAGATCAAGTAGAGGCAGCTATCAATTCAGTAGATTCACAAAAAGGAACTTTATTAATAATTAAAAACTATACTGGAGATCGTCTTAATTTTGAAATTGCACAACAATTAGCACAAGCAAACGGAAAACAAGTTGAAACTGTATTAGTAGACGACGATGTTGCTGTAGAAAATTCTACATATAGCATCGGTCGTCGTGGTATTGCAGGAACAGTATTTGTACATAAAATAGCTGGTGCAAAAGCAGAAACGGGTGCTGAACTATCAGAAGTTAAAAGAGTTGCTGAAAAAGTAATTGCAAACGTGCGTTCGTTTGGTATTTCATTAAATTCAGTATATATTCCATCAACTGGTAAGCAATCATTTACATTAGCAAATAATGAAATTGAATTTGGGTTAGGTATTCATGGAGAACCTGGGATAAAACGTGAAAAAATTAAATCATCTAAAGAAATTGTTAAAGAAATGGTAGATCTAATTTTAGAAGATTTAGATTATACAAACTCAGAAGTAGCATTAATGGTAAATGGTTTAGGTGGAACCCCAGAAATGGAATTATTTATAGCAGCAAATGATATACATAATTATTTACAAACCAAAAATATAACCATTTACAGTAGTCATGTTGGTAATTTTATGACTTCGTTAGAAATGCAAGGATTTTCTATTTCATTACTGAAATTAGATACTGAATTAAAAGAGTTATTAGATCAACCAACTGAGGTAAAAAATTGGAAGTAAAATTTAAAAATTTTGTTTTAGGTATTCAAAACTTAACCAAAGATTTAAAGCAAAACGAAGATTTTTTATCAACACTAGATCAAAATATTGGTGATGGTGACCATGGTGTTAATATGGTGCGCGGTTTTGTTGAAGTAGAGAAAATTGCCTGAGAAAATCAAAATTTAAATGATTATTTAAATTTAATTGGTAGAACTTTATTAGCTAAAATTGGTGGTGCTTCTGGGCCACTTTATGGTATGAGTTTTATAAATACTGCTAATAATCTTAAAGAACATTCTGAATTTATGTTTAATGAATTTAAAATTTTAGTTGACTCTTTTTGTAAAACTTTGGAAACACTTGGTAGAGTTCAATTAAAGGAAAAAACGATGTATGATGTATGAAAACCATTACAATTACGTCTACAAAATTCAGATTCATTAGATAAGTCAAGCTTAATTAATTTTGTTTTAGAATGTGCTAATTCAACTAAAAATTTATTAGCAACCAAAGGTAGAGCATCATATCTTAAAGAAAGATCGATTGGGACAATTGATCCAGGATCTTATTCAAGTTATTTAATACTTAAAAACTTAATAGAGATTTTATAATGAAATTATTTATAATAATTTCGCATTACTTAAGATTATCACAAGCTATTAAAGAATATTTAACAAAAATGTTAATTCAAACCGACAATGTAAAAATAGAAGCAATAGGTGGTTTAGAAAATGGAGAAGTATTAGGAACTCAACCTTTAGAACTATTAGAAGTTATTAATAATTATCCTAATATTAATGAAATTTTTATATTTCCTGATTTAGGTTCTGCTTCTTTAACCGCTGAAAGCATTACATCCATGTTAAATAATAAACAAATTTATATTAGTCGCGGTGGAATTGTTGAAAATACTTTTGCAGCATATGTTTTAGCAAATTCTGGTGCAGGTTTTCAGGAAGTTGTAGACGCTTGTAAAGAACCAATCATAAAATAAATAAAAATGACAACTACGATAAGTTGTCATTTTTATTTATAATATTTATTAGATAAGCAAAAAGTGGATATAAATTAAACTTTATAGTATTTATTTTTATCATAAACGTTGCTACAGACTTTGATTATTTTGATGAAATTATTTTTGACTTAATTTAATATATTAACATGAAAATTAAAAAATAAACTTTGTTTTTAAAAAGTTTGTATTTAGTTCTTTTTTAGTTTGTTTAATTAAAAATTTTTATATATATAATGAAACCTCATTATTTATTGATTAAGAAAACAAATAAAAAAGTTTATAATTATAAATAATTTTATATATGTAGAGAGGCAAAGATGTTAAAAATTTTGGATCACCCTTTGATAAAAATTAAATTAACAAAATTACGCGATGAAAATACTTCGCATAAAGAATTTAGAAGTAATTTGAATGAAATAGCTTCGTTAATGGTTTATGAGATTATGAGAAACTATCAAACAAAACCAAAAAAAATAATTACTGCTTTAGGTTCTGAATTTATAGGACACACATTTTTTAATGAAATCGTTTTAGTACCGATTTTACGTGCTGGATTAGGAATGACTGAAGGTTTACTTAATTTAATTCCACAAGCACGAGTAGGACATATTGGAATGTATCGTAATGAAAAAACTCTACAACCACATGATTATTATTTCAAAATGCCAGATGTGCCTAGAGATAGTTTAATTATTGTAGTTGATCCGATGCTAGCTACTGGCAACTCTGCAGTGGATGCGATATCTAAGATTTCAAAAGAGGGTTTTACAAATATACAATTAGTTTGTTTAGTTGGTGTTAAAGAGGGTGTTGATAATGTTTTAAAACACTTTGGAAAAGATTTTAATATATATTTATCATCTTTAGATTTAAAATTAAATAAACACGGTTATATTGAACCAGGGTTAGGTGATGCAGGAGACAGGATTTTTGGAACGAAATAGGAGATAAATGTCTAATTATAATTTTAATGAAATAGAAAAAAAATGACAAGATTTTTGGTTAAAAGAAAAAAAATTTGAACCAATTGATAATTATTCTTTGCCTAAAAAATATATTGTTAGTATGTTTCCATATCCGAGTGGAAAAATTCATATGGGACATGTCAAAAACTATGTTATAAGTGATGCAATGGCTAGATTTTATCGTAGAAAAGGTTTTAATGTTTTTCATCCGTTTGGTTGAGATGCGTTTGGCCTTCCTGCTGAAAATGCAGCTATTCAAAATGGTATACATCCTAAAAAATGAACATATGAAAACATAAAAAAAATGGATGATGAACTAAAAAAACTTGGGTTATCTTTTTCTTGAGATCAAGAATGTGTGACAGCTGATGAAAGTTATACGAAATGAGAACAATTTTTATTTATTGAATTTTGGAATAAAGACCTAATTTATAAACAAAAAAGTATATTAAATTGATGTGAAAAAGATAATACAGTTTTAGCGAATGAACAAGTTTTAGATAATAAATGTTGACGCTGTAATTCTAATGTTATTCAAAAAGAAATGGATACATATTATCTAAAAATTACCAAATACGCAGACGAACTTTTAAAAGACTTAAATGGGCTAAAAAATCATTGACCTCAACAAGTTTTAACAATGCAGAAAAACTGAATCGGGAAGACAGAAGAATATAAATTAACATTAGAAGTTATAGAAAATAAATTTAAATTTAATATTTTTGAAGAATCATTTCAAAAAATTATTGATGCAGATTTTGTTGCAATAAGTTTTAGACATCCATTAGTTCAAAAACTTAGGAAATTAAATTATTTTTCAAAAAATGATGAACAAAAGTTAGATGAAATAAATAATAATGTAATTAACAAAATTTTTGGTAAGAAAATTTGTATTAAAACTCCTTATTCAACTATAAATCCCGTATCAAACAAAATATTGAAAATTTATATAACAGATTTTGCTAGTTTTAATCTAAGTAAAAATGTGAAATTTGCAAGTCATAAAGACGAGATACAAAAAAGCTTTATGATTTTTAACAAAATTGATTTTGATGAATTAAAAAATAAAAATGTATTATTAGAAAGTAGTTTAGAAAAAGAAGTTCAATTTAATTTAAAAGATTGAGGTATTTCGAGACAAAGATATTGAGGAACACCAATACCCTTAATTAATTGTTCAAAATGTGGTACAATCCCTGTAGATAAAAAAGAATTACCTATCTTATTACCTGAAAAAGTTGAATTTACAGGTAATGGAAATCCAATTTTAACGAATTCATCTTGAATAAATATAAATTGTCATATTTGTGGGAGTAAAGCAAGAAGAGAAACAGATACACTTGACACATTTTTTGAATCAAGTTGATATTTTATGCGTTATACCACACCTGCCAAAAAAAGAGATTCACTCATTTTTGATCCTGAAAGCATAAAATATTGAAATCAAGTAGATGAATATATTGGTGGAATTGAACATGCTATTTTACACCTTCTTTATGCTAGATTTTTTACAAAAGCTATTTCCGATATTGGTTTAATAAATTATAGAGAACCATTTTTAAATTTATTAACACAAGGCATGGTTTTAAAAGATGGAAACAAGATGTCTAAATCAAAGGGTAATGTAGTTGAACCTAGAGAGATGATAAATAAATATGGAGCTGATGCAACGCGTTTATTTGTGTTTTTTGCGGCACCACCTACTAAAGAACTAGAATGAAGTGATTCTGGATTAAATGGATGTTTTAAATTTTTAAACCGTTTAAGTGATAGAATTCTTGAAATTCCTAAAAATACCCAATTAAAATCATTTGATTCAAATAAATTAATAAGTCAAGAAAAGAAAGCTAGAAGAAAACTATATTTAACTTTACAAAAATTTTTAGATGTATTTAATAATAGAGATAATGAGTTTGCATTTAACACAGTAATTGCTTCAGTGATGGAAACATTTAATGAATATGAATCAATTACAAATATTGAGTTATTAAAAGAAATGTTTTATGTAATTTTAAATGTTTTAGAACCTTTTACACCACACATTTCATGAGAATATTCAAAAAAATATTTCAATTTAAAAAATTTAAGTAATTTTGAAATTGACAAAACCGCGTTATTAGAAGATGAATTTAGTTATGGTATTACAATAAATGGAAAAGTTCGTGCAGAAATAACAGCATCAAAAGATGTAAATGAAGAAGAAATTCTTAAACAAGCGGAAATAAAGATTAGCAAATGATTAGATGGTAAAACTATTGTGAAGAAAATCTTTATACCTAAAAAAATAATTAATTTTGTAATTAAATAAGGAGAAAAAATGCCGAAAGAAAAAAATTTATATCCATTACTTTTAACAGAAATTAAAAATCTCTCATTTCCACAAGGGATTCACCAAATTGAAGTAGATTATGTAACTGTTAAAGATTCTGGATTAATTGCTCTAAGTGGTGATAATGATAAATTTGTTATAGCATATTCAAATAAAGATTTTAACATTCAATCAAAAGCAGTTTTTGCTAAATTAGTTGAAATTGCACCAGCTTCAACAAAATCTAATACAATAAAATTTATAGTGACTTATATTAATTTAGGTTTCTTTAATTTAGATCAATGTGGAGCTGTTAAAGTAAAATTAACACCAGAGAAAGCAATATATTTTCCAGAGACATTTGTTAATTTTGAAAATTTAGTTCCAGAATTAAATAATACTCTTGGTAAAGATGAGGGGTGATTTACTGTTTGTTATGGTGATATTAAATTCATTTTAAATAAAGAGGAAGCTGAATTAAAAAATGTTGGTGAATATTTTCCTAATGATGCAGAATTAGATGTTATGCTAGCTACAATTCAAGGTATTAAGGATAGTGATAATATTCCAGTGGTAAAAGATTCATTTTCTACTGAAATAATTTTTACAAATAAACCTTGAGAACCAAAGAAAAGATATAAATTTAAAGAAATACTTAAATTAATAGATCAAAAATATTTAAATATTTCAAAATTATCAACAAAAGAAGAAAAGATAAAATATTTATTTTCTGTTTTATCATTTATTTCATTTAAGTTTAAATTCAAATTAGATTTATATAATAATTTTAACTCTATAAGTGTAATGGATTTATTAACAGATCTTTCTAATTTTTTAGGTCAAAATATAAAATATGAAACCGACATGACAGAAAAAATGACTCAAAAACTAGCTGGACAACATAAAGAATTTATTTTAAGAGAAAAGATGAAATGAATTCAAGATGAACTTGAAGAAATGAATCTTTCTCCAAATGATGAAGATGAATATACAAAAGAATTAAAAGATTCAGTTAAGAAAAATAAATATCCAGAATCAGTTAAAAAAATAATTGCCGATGAATCTAAAAGAGCAAACGAGATGATGGCAACATCACCAGAAGCAAACATTTCTAAAACTTATGTAAATTATCTTAAAAAACTTCCTTGAAGATTAACTCAAACTGAAATTTTAGATATTAATAGAGCTAAAAAAACTCTTTCTAAATATCACTATGGATTAGAAGAAGTTAAACAAAGAGTTTTAGAATATATCGCCGTTATTATTAACACTGAAGAAAATAAAAAAGACAAAGAAAATAAATTTCCTTACGATAAAGATTTAGAAATCGATATGAATTTATTTAAAGAAGATAAAAAACAAAATAGTAATACATTTAACAATGTTCCAATTATTTGTTTAGTGGGACCTCCAGGGACAGGAAAAACTTCACTTTCTAAAGCTATTGCTGAATCTTTATCTAGAAAATTTGTAAAAATTTCATTAGGTGGGGTCCACGATGAAAGTGAAATTCGTGGGCACAGAAGAACTTATGTAGGTGCAATGCCTGGAAAAATAATTAAAGGAATTATGCAGTCAGGTGTTTCAAATCCGGTTGTTTTATTAGATGAAATTGATAAAATGGCTTCAACAAACAAAGGTGATCCTGCATCAGCGATGTTAGAAGTTTTGGACCCAGAACAAAATACTAAGTTTCAAGACCATTACTTAGAACATGAATATGATTTATCAAAAGCTATATTTATCGCAACAGCTAATTATTATGAAAATATACCACCTGCATTGATTGATCGTGTCGAAGTTATTGAATTGTCTGCTTATACATTAACTGAAAAACTTAATATTGCTAAAGAACACTTAATGCCAAAAGTGACAGAACAAGTTGGAGCAGACAAGAAATTTCTTAAAATAGACACTGAAACAATGAAATATATTATTCAAAATTACACCAAAGAAGCTGGTGTGCGCGGATTAAAAAGAATTTTAGATAAATTAGCCAGAAAATTTGTTTATAAAAAATTAGAACTCTCAGATAATAAAACTAAGCAATTTGAAGTTAGAATAAAGGATTTAGAAGAACTTTTAGGTCCTGCTAAATATAAGGAAAATGATAATGATGATTATCAAACTCCGGGTGTTGTCAATGGATTAGCTTATACTTCTGTCGGTGGAACAACATTACAAATAGAAGTTAATACTTATTCAGGAAAAGGCGAAATTAAATTAACAGGTTCTTTAAAAGATGTTATGAAAGAATCTGCAAATATTTCACTTTCTTATGTAAGAGCCAATGCAGAAAGATATGGTATTAAAGATTTTGATTTTGATAATACCACAATTCATATTCACGTTCCAGAAGGTGCTGTTCCAAAAGATGGGCCAAGTGCAGGTGTTACA
The DNA here is from genome assembly GCF_004365095.1 of Mycoplasmopsis mustelae. Classification (NCBI taxonomy): domain Bacteria; kingdom Bacillati; phylum Mycoplasmatota; order Mycoplasmoidales; family Metamycoplasmataceae; genus Mycoplasmopsis; species Mycoplasmopsis mustelae. The sequence goes on along the minus strand of NZ_SOCN01000001.1, from coordinate 394,593 downwards.
TTTACTACTGCATTAATTTCTTCTTTATCAAAAAGGGTAGTTCCATCAAATATTGGAATGACCGGTGAAATAACCCTTAGAGGTAAAGTTTTAGACATTGGTGGTTTAAAAGAAAAATCATTTGCTGCTTCTCAAAAGAAACTAAAATATGTATTTATACCTGCAGGTAATATAAAAAATTTATTTGATGTTCCTTTAGAAATTAAAGAAAATATAACTTATATACCTGTTTATAATTATGATGAAATCTATAATGTTGTATTTGAAAAACAAAAGCCTAAGAAGGAATTAAAATTTAAAGAATAGTGAAAAAACACTTTAACGAAAGAACTTTTACATTCTTTACTATTAATTTTATTGTCGGCCTTGGTTTTCTTACAACTATTTCAGAAGTAGTAGATACAGGACTTTGAGGATATTTAATTATAGGATTATGTATCTTAACAGTAACTGGTACCGGTCTAGTTTTCTCTAGGATGGGTAATGCATTTAAGGATCACTATGGTGGTTCATATTCGTACGCAAGACATTTAGATAGTACTTTATTCGAAGAACAAAATCCGAACGAACCACGAAAAATAAAATTAAAAAAACAAATAATCAAAAGTTTTTGTTATTTTGTTGGATGAAATCAATTTTTACAATCACCGGTATTATCATCGATTTCTCCTTTATTTTTATCAACTACATTTGAATTAGTCATTCCTAAAGAAGTTAACAATTTTTATACTATAATATGAACTATAAGAATTACAGCTTTTGTATTTTTTGGTGCTTTAATTTTAGTTTCTACTAAAGGTTTAAATGTTAATACTAAGATTATTTATATGACTTCATTAGTAAAATGAGCTTTTCTTGGTATAGGGTTATTTATTTTGCTTTTTAATGTTATTTCAAAATCAGATCAAGCGTTTTTAGATTTATCTACACAAGCAGAAACTAAAGGAATTAAGGCAAGTTTGATATTTGCGAATGTGCTATTGTTCATTTTTGCATTTGCCGGAATAGAAGATATGGCATCAATGATCAAAGATGTAGAATTTAAAAATTTTCGTAAAATTCTATTTATATCTCTTGGGATAGTTGCTGTTATTTATTTAGTGTTTTATACATTGTTATTAGCAGGTAGATCTATTTTAGGTACAGAAATATCTAAAATTTACTATATTGCAATCGGTTATGCGGGTACAGTTATATTTGTATTAGGTTTTATATTTAATGATATAGGATATAAAATTACACAAACCGTTGCAACAGCAAGAAAGTTAATTCCATTAGCTTTAGATAACCATATTAATCCGAACTATGCTAACCATAACAAACACGGTGAATATCGTAATGCTATTATACTAACGGCTATTATTACATTTATATCAATGATCATTTTATGACTTATACCTACATTATTAAGTAATGATACATCAGAAAAAAATCCTTATTTTATAGCAGTTATAAATGTGAATAGTGTCGCATTATTAATTGAAGATGCACTAACTACAGTTATTGCTTTATTGTTAGAAAAAAGAAAACAAATAGCAAAAATTCCTTTGTGAGAAAAAATTATTTATATTACTAATATCTTATGAATTTCTACTTTAGTTATTTTAGTATTGGTTCCAGAAATATTGGGTGATAGTTGAAATCAAAGTAATACATTTACCGTTGTGGTTTATCTAGCATTTATCTTGATTGGTTATATGATAAAATGACACTGAACTTTTAAACAAAAAAGACAAAAAATTAAGATTAGAAGTAAAAAAAAAGAAATCCGCTTAATTATAAGGAAAAATTATGCAAAAGAAAACAAAAGAAGAAAGATTAAGAGAACTTACAGAATTACAATATAAAGTAACTCAAGAATCCTTTACAGAAAGACCATTTACTAATGAATATGATAAACACTTTGAACCAGGAATTTACGTTGATATAGTTGATGGTACACCTTTGTTTAAGTCGGAAGATAAATTTGATTCAGGATGTGGTTGACCTGCTTTTTCAAAACCAATTCAGGATAATGTTGTATTTAATGTTGCTGATTATTCACATAATATGGTAAGAACAGAGGTTAAAAGTTTAAATGCGGACTCACATTTAGGACATGTTTTTAAAGATGGACCTAGAGAATTGGGTGGGTTAAGATATTGTATTAATTCTGCTTCATTAAGATTTATTCCAGTTGATAAATTAGAACAAGAAGGATATGGAGAATATCTCCAATTATTTAAAAAATAAAAGAAGGCACCAAGTTTGGTGCTTTTTCTTATCTAAAATTAATAAAATAAAGTAAAATAAAGATATGAATTTTAAAGATTCTCAAAAAAAAGAATTTATTGAAGGTAAAGGTGTTGAGGAAAACCTGCTTTTACTATCTTTATCTAATAATTGAGAACTAAAAAAAGAATTAAAATGATTTCAAAAAAATATTGATGTAAGTTACAAGCCAGAATTAAAACCAGAGGTATCTATGAATATTATCAAAGAGGATGTTTCAAAGTTTCAAACAGATCCACTTTATGATGACCTATACTCTAGTTTTGTTGATTTAAAACTTGCATTTTTTGAGAAAGAAGACGTTTTTATGGATAATTTATCTTTTTATAATGAAAAAGAAACAAAATATCTCATAGATTATTTAAAAATTAAAGATAATAAACAACATTTAACAAAAACTACCCAAGTTATTTTAAAAAATAAAGATTTATAAGGAGAAATATGAAAGTAAATATTGCAATAGATGGGCCAAGTGGTGTTGGAAAATCGACTGTTTCTAAAGAGATTGCATCAAGATACGGTTTTAAATTTATAAATAGTGGTAGTGTTTATCGTGCTATTGCTAAAAACATCATTGATAATGGTGTTGATTCTCGTGATGAGGGTGCTGTGATTAATACTCTAAAAAATTGTGAGATAAAACTTTTAGAAAATGATCAAATCGAATTAAATGGTGAAAATATTACAAAAGCAATTCGCACTGATTATATTTCTCAAATTACTCCATCTGTAGCTAAAATTCCTGAAGTTAGAGAGTTCGTAGTTAACTACATACAACAAATGACAAAAGAAAATAAAGGATATATAATTGATGGAAGAGATACTACTTTTAAAATAATGCCACATGCTGAAGTTAAAATCTTTTTATGAGCCGAAGAAGAAGAGCGAGCAAGAAGAAGGATGCAACAAAACATTGAATTAGGTTATAAAACTGCATTTAATGAAGTGCTTTATGATGTTAGAAAACGTGATGAGCAAGATATGAATCGCGAAGCTGATCCATTACATAAAACAGAAGATGCAGTTTATATAGATTGTACTGAGTTAAATATAAATGAAGTAATTGCAAAAATTATGCAATTAGTTATAGAAAGAACAAAAAATGCGTAATACAGTAGCGATTATAGGTAAGCCCAATGTGGGAAAAAGTACTTTATTTAATCGTGTTGTTGGTAAAAAGATTTCTATTGTATATGATCAACCAGGTGTAACTAGAGATCGACTTTATGAAAAAATTAACTGATCTGGACACGAAATTAAAATCATAGATACTGGCGGGATTGAAATAGAAAATAAAGCATTTCAAGAACAAATTCAAATTCAAGCAAAAATAGCGATTGAAGAAGCGGATGTTATAATATTTTTATTTGATGGAATTAATGAAATTAGTAATGATGATTTATTTATAATGAATATTTTAAGAAAGAGCAATAAACCAATTATTGCTGTTGCAAATAAATTAGAAGATGCACAAATGTTTGATTATGGCTGATATAAATTAGGTGTTGAACATATTTATCCCATTTCTGCACTACATGGTGAAGGCGTGGGAGAAGTATTAGATAAATGTTTAGAATATTTAAATTTTAATGGTGAATCAAATGAGAATTTATTTAATTTAGCAATTATTGGTAAGCCAAATGCAGGTAAAAGTTCACTTTTGAATAATTTGTCAAAAGAATATCGTTCAATTGTTTCAGAAATCGCCGGTACAACACGTGATAGTGTTAAATCTAAAGTTGAAATTAATGCTCAATGATATAATATTATTGATACTGCAGGTATTACTAAAAAATCTAAGTTAGTAGAAAGTGTCGATCACTATGCATTAATGCGTGCAATGAATTCTTTATCGGAAGCAGATTTGTCTTTAATAGTTATAGATGCAACTCAAGAGGAAATCTCGCATTTTGATTCAAGAATTATTGGTTATGCTTTAGAAAATGAAAAACCAATAATTATAGTTGTTAATAAATGAGATTTAATTAAAAAACAAACTCATACAATGGCTGAATTTGAAAAAAAAATGCGTAATAAATTTCATTTTGTGCCATGAGTTCCATTTGTTTTTATATCAGCAAAATTTAATCAAAGAATAGGAAAACTTATTGAAACTTTGACTGAGGTAAGAGAAAATATGGAAAGAGATATTAAACCATCTCTTTTGTCAAATTTAGTTTTAGAAACTCAATTAATTCAACCGGCACAACCTTTTAATGGCGGAAGATTAAATATATACTATGTTAGAAAAGAATTGTCTAAAATACCAACATTTACATTTTTTGTAAATAATAAAAAATTTGTGCACTTTTCATATCAAAGATTTTTAGAGAACCAACTGCGCGCAAGTTTTAATTTTAAAGGGTGTCCAATCAAAATTAATTTTAAAAATAAAAATGGTTTAGAGTAAATATAAATTTGGTTTTTATAATATAAAATCAAAGTTTTATCAAATTTAACTTAAGAAATAGATGCATCATAAATATATTATATGTAGATTTAAATCAATTGATTTTTATTCATCTTTTTTATATTATGTTTAATCAACGCTTATTTTTTATAAAATTCAGTAATAATTTGCAAATATTTATCAAAATTTTCATAATAAATCATATGTCCGACTTTATTAAATACTTCTATTTGGATGTTCTTTACATTTTCTTTAAAGTATTTAATACAATTATCTCGATCAATAACGGTATCTCTTTCACCTAACAAAAGCAAGACAGGAACCGTTATTTTATTTAAACCTTTTTCTATTTGATTCATTAAACTGAGGTTAGGTAAACTTTTTCCGAGATTTACTATAGTTTTATTATTATATAAATATGGATCAAAATTTTTCTCTTCACGTTTCATAAATTCTTTGTTTTTAAAGAGTTTGTTAGTATTATAATATAAAGCTTGTAAAAATTTTTTATATTCTTCAAATGTTTTAGGAAAATACGAATCGAAATATTCGTCTTTTTTAACTAATGAGGATTTATTCATTGGAGTAACATATATCATTTTAGCGAATAAACTTGGTTGTTTATTGTATGCTAAAGAAATAATTCCCCCACCCATAGAATGTCCGATAACTACAACATCTTTTAAATTATTGTCTTGAATAAATTTTATTAATAAATCAGCAAAAGATTCAACGCTGACAGCATCGCTATTTTTTGGTTGTAATAAATTGTTTCCCGGAAAACTAATAGCATAATAATCACTTAAATTTCAATTTTGCATAAAAATATTATGATTTTCTGCATTTGAATTAAAACCATGAATAAAGATGATTGGATTTATAGGTTGTTTATTGTCTTTAAACACATATGGATATTGATATTTTATTTGTTTCATTTCTTGCCTTCAATTTTTTTATTATTATATCACTACCAAAAAAAGATGATTAAAAGTAAGCAAAGCGCTTACTTTTAAATTTAGGATGATTATTTTCTTTTAATTTCTTTAAGACGTGCACTTTTACCTTTACGATCTCTCATAAAGTATAATCTTTTTCTACGTACTTTGTTTGAACGTAAAACTTCAATATGTGCAATTAAAGGTGAGTGTACTGGGAATGTTCTTTCAACACCAATGTTATAAGAAATTTTTCTTACTGTAAATGTTTCTCTGGTACCTGATTCTTTTTTAGTTATTACTAAACCTTCAAAGACTTGGATACGTTCTTTTTCACCTTCACGAATACGTACGAAAACTTTAACGTTGTCTCCAACACGGAAATCAGGTAAATCGGTACGTAGTTGTGCTTTTTCAACAAATTCTAAGTATTTATTTCTCATTTTTAGTTATCCTTTCAATGATATCGGGTCTATTTTTTATAGTTTTTGCTCATTGAGCTTCCCGTTTTCATTTTTCAATTTCTTGATGGTTTCCATTTAACAAGACCTCAGGGACCCTCATTTTTTTATATTCACGTGGTCTTGTATATTGGGGGTAATCTAATAAACCATTTCCTTGAAATGAATCATGTTCATATGATTCTTTTTTTATAACATTTGGAATCAAACGAATAATTGAGTCGGCCATTACCATTGATGGTAATTCACCACCAGTTAAAACATAATCACCGATTGATAACTCTATATCAACTAATTCTACGATTCGTTCATCAAATCCCTCATAGCGACCAGAAATAAATGTTATCTCTGGTAGTTTTGATAATTGATGTGCTATTTCTTGTGTAAAGATCTTTCCTTGCGGAGAAACTAAAATTTTAAAACCTCCGCGATTTTCATTTAATGAATCTAAAGTTCTATCTATAGGTTCAATTTGAAGTAATAATCCATGTCCACCACCGTATATTTCATCATCAACTTTATGGTGTTTGCTTAAACTATAATCTCTAAAATTTTTTATTTCTATTTGAATAAGATTTTTAGAAATAGCTTTAGAAATAATGCTTTCTGTTATAAAAGGTTGATAGTATTCAGGGAAAAGTGTTAAGAAATTAATTTTCATTATTTAGAAATTTTGTTTGCTTTAAATAGGTTTGCGACAGTATCGGTAGGTTTAGCGCCTTCTTTTAATCATTTTACAGCAGCTTCTTTGTTTAAAACAAACTCTTTAGTATTTGGATTGTAGTGTCCTAATGCTTCAATAAATTTTCCGTCACGTGGTGCTCTAGCGTCCGCAGCGACTATTTTATAAACAGGTTTAAATTTACTTCCCATTCTTTTAAGTCTTATTTTGACCATATAAATAATCCTCCTAACTCTGTCAAGTAAAAATACTTGACAGTAAATTTGCAAATATTATAATATAAAGTTATAAAAATATAAAAAAATAAATTAAAATTTTAATATAAAGTTAATTCAATTATTTAATATCAATAAAATTTTTAAAATTTTTGTTATTTTAAAACATTTCTTTCTTTTAAAAAAAGGATTATAAGGTGTTTTTGATATCTTCTTCTAAAAAATATTTAATTCTTTTTTAGTAAAAATTGTTGAATTGGTTTATATTTAATACGATATAAACCATCTATTAAACCATATTGTTGAATTGCTTGAAGATGTTGTTTTGTGGCATAACCTTTATGTTTTTTAAAACCATAAAGTGGATATTTATTATCTAAATCAAACATAATTTTATCTCTAGTAACCTTTGCTAATATAGAAGCGGTAGCAACTGATAAAGCAATATTATCACCTTTAATTAAATTAATTTGTGGATAATTTATGTTTATTTTTTCATAGTCCGTGAGAACAACATCTGGTATGTTTTTAAACTTAGATATTGCTATTTGCATGCCGTTTATTGATTCTTGCTTAGGATTCGATTGATTTATTGTATCTACATCACGTATTTCAATGTGATATTCAACTGCTTCATTTATTATTTTTTTATATAAAATTTCTCGTTTTTGTTTATTTAACAACTTCGAATCTTTAATTTGTAAATTAATATAATTTTTTGGTAGCATTACACAAGCAACAACTAAAGGACCGAATAAACAACCACGTCCTACCTCATCACAACCTATAATTATTTTATTAGGTAAATTATTGATCTCATAATCTAACATATGTTTAATTTTATATCATTTATTGTATAATTAAACATAAGGAGCGAAAATGTCGTCTAAAGTAATTGCTAAATGTGATTTATGTAATAAAAATTATTACTATGTATTTGGTTTTTCAAAAGAATTAGCATTATTTGATATTTTTTTGTCTAAATATGAAAAAGAACAAGTAGATTTATTTGTAGAAGATAAATTTATAGAATATTTTAATAAAGAAATGAATGAGAATTCAAATGAATATCAGCAATTAACTGAAGAAAAAAAGAAGGAATTGTTAAAACAAAATTATCATTCTATCTTAGAGTTCTTTCAAGAAGATGAAATTAAGTTAATAAAATCTAATATTTTAATTTCACATGAATTGGAATTTTATCCAGTTATTACAGTGAATGAAAATCCAACAGAACGAGAAATTTTTAATATTCCATTGATAAAATTATTTTTTTTGAATGGAAAAAAATATAATAGAGAATATGATACTAATACAATTTGATATGTGCAATTTACTAAGGACCAAAAACAAATAACTTGCCCTTATCATTTAAAAATGACAGCTAATGTCATAGCAGAAGGTAATCCAAATTAGGAGAGAAATGAGAAAAATAAATATAAATGTAAATGAATATAATACAGAAAGTATTATAAAAATACAAAAGAGAAAAATTTGAGGAATTTCTTTAGCAATAATGGCTTTTTCTTTTATTGTTGTTGTAATAGGATCATTATTTTTTCAGTATGCTCTCAAAGTTTATTTGAAAACAAATATTGGTAGTTGAACACCTCAAATTATAATATTCGTTGGTTTTTTCTTGTTTATAATTCTGAATTTAACTAGTCATTATACAAAAAAAATTAATGGTTCGTGATTATATATTTATTATGTTTTACAACTTGTGGCATGAACTTTAATATTAACTAGTATTTTATTTTACTTTACATATATTTACGAACTTGATTCAATTACATTTTTAGCAATAGCATTATTGCCGTTAGGTATCATTTTAATTTCTGGTTTAATTGGTTATTTTCAATTAATTAAAGAATTTTTTCTATATTTTTTTATAGGAATATTATCGGTTGCTTTATTAGTAATGTTTTTTGTATCAATCTTTGTTTTTAGAATTACTTGATATTATTCCTTAGTTTCGGTTATTCTAATTTCTGCAATAACAGTTGCTGATATAATGCAAGCAAAAAAAGAAGTTGAAAATGTTGTATGAATGGATTCAAATATTCAATTTAGATTTGCATTTGATTTAGGAATTAGACTCTTTATTAGTGCTGCAATGTTGTTGTTTTACATTTTACAACTATTCATGTCATCTGGCAAAAGATAATGAAATAAAACCACTATTTTAAATAGTGGTTTTATGCTAAATTGTCTTTAAGATAATTTTTTGTAAAAGCAATTAAATCATCACAAATTATATTTATTTTCAGAAAATATGATAAAACTCTATTAGATCTAATAGAGTTTTATAAATTATTTTTTGATATTGTAGAAAGATTTAACACCTTTAAATTTAGCTGTTGTTGATAATTCTTCTTCAATAGCTAACAAACGATTGTATTTTGCAACACGATCTGTACGAGACATTGAACCGGTTTTGATTTGTCCTGCATTCATTGCGACTGCAATATCAGCGATTGTTGTATCTTCGGTTTCACCTGAACGATGTGAAACTACAGCTGTCATATTTGCTTTTTGTGCCATTTGGATTGCATCAAAAGTTTCGGATAGTGAACCAATTTGGTTTACTTTAATTAAAATTGAGTTCATTGATTTTTCTTCAATAGCGCGCTTTAAAATTTCGGTATTTGTTACAGTTAAATCATCACCAACGATTTGTACTCTATTACCAATAGCAGCTGTAAGTTTTTTAAACCCGGCTCAATCACTTTCTGCTAATCCATCTTCGATAGAAATAATTGGATATTTTTTAACTAATGATTCTAAATATGTAATCATTTCGTCTGTTGTATAAGTTAATTTAACATTTGTTAAATGTTCAAAACCTGGTTTTTTTGATTCTATGGCAGCCTTTAATTTTCCAAAAGTATATATTCCATTGCTGAATAATTCTGATGAGGCACAATCCATTGCAATAGCAACGGTTTTTTCACCAGAAGTAGCAGGATTAAAACCAGAAAGTTTAATAGCTTCAACTAAAAAATCTAATGCTTCTTCATGTGATTTAAAGTTGGGTGCAAATCCACCCTCATCACCTACTTGAATACCGTGTCCGTGTTTTTTAAGTAATTTAGCTAAGTTATGAAAAACGAAGTTTGCCATTTGTAAAGCTTCACGCAATGATTTTGCACCTACTGGCATAACCATAAATTCTTGGAAGTCTAGAGTATTTGAAGCGTGTTCTCCTCCATTAATAACATTTAACATTGGAACTGGTAATTGGTGCGCATTGAAACCACCTAAGTATTTATATAGTGGTAACTCTAATTCATCTGCAGCTGCTCTAGCCACGGCTAATGAAACACCTAAGATAGCATTAGCTCCTAATTTAGATTTAGTGGGTGTTCCGTCCAAAACTATCATTTTTTGATCTATAAGACGTTGTTGTGTAACTTCAATTCCTTCGACAATAGGAGCAATATCGTTGTTAACATGATCAACAGCTAACATAACCCCTTTTCCACCAAATCAATTATTTTCGTATTTTGAACCTTTATCTCTTAATTCAAGCGCTTCTCTTGAACCGGTTGAAGCACCTGATGGAACCATAGCTGATCCATATCCACCTAACTCAGTAAATACTTCAACTTGTACAGTTGGATTACCACGAGAATCAAGAACTTCGCGTGCGTGAATTTTTTTAATTGCTGACATTTATTTCTCCTAATATTGTAATATAAATTCTAATTTTATCTTTGTAATTATACATTAATAAGATTAGAATTTAATTTATTCTATTTCTTAAAATTTCTGTTTTTTTAGTGAAATTATTAATAATGTAAATAAAATAATTAAAGTGGCTATTAAAACAAAAATTCACAGAATATTAAATATGGAAATGCTTAAAGTTATCGAAATGAATATAAAAATAATTATAAAGAATGAAATTAAGTTATATCATTTGAATTTATTGAATAGTTTATTATTTTCTTTGGATGAGTTAATAAAACTAAATAAAACAATAAAAAATAAACTAATAAGAAGTAAGAATATAATGACATAAAAAACAATTGATGCAATAAATATCGCTTTATATGATTCAGTAACTATCGCAGGATTTGCAAAACCAAAACCAATATCATTATGAACGGGCGGAACATGAAATGTAGTAAGTGAAACGATCACTAAGATTAAGATGAGAAATCAAAATAAAGAGATAATAGAAGTAAGAATTAATGCAGCAATATTTAAAGATAATAGAATTTTAGGTGGATGGTACTTTTCTGATAATAAATCAAGTTCTTGTTTATTTTTTTGTAATGATTCGTTGTTTCAAGACATTTTTAAAAAAGCTCCTTTATTTAAAGTAAATAGATTTTATGGTGTTTTATTTCGTAATTTTTTTATTATGAAATAGAAAAGCACTGTAATTGTAACGTGTAGCAGTAGTGTAAAAATACTAATAATAGGAATTCAAACAAAAAAATTGTGAAAAAACCATAAAAGAAAGAATAATAATTACCAATATTTTTATTTTTTGAATTTTTTTTCGTTTTAATAAGTTAAAGCTATTATAAATATACTATTGTTGAACTTATAAAAGGTAATATAAACAAAAACATTAACGATAGTAGGAATGACATAAAGTAAGCTTAACGGAAAGCAATATCTTCAATTAAAGTGAATTTTATTTATCATTGAAAAATTAATAATTAAAACAATGCTTGTTAATGTTCATAGCACAACAGAGATTACATTATAAACTAATGTTGATATACTTAGACTTAGTAATAACTTTTGTTTATCCATCTCTTCCTTATGAATAGTAAAAATTAATTTTGGTAATCAATTATATAATAATAAAAAAAAAAAAAAAACGGAAGTAAATTCTTGTTTTTGTGTTTTTGATTTTATCGTTAAAATAATTCATTTAATAATTTATTTATATCTTATATAAAAAACAAAACATATACATAGGAAAACTTTTTTAATATTGACTTTAAAAAAGTTTTATTCAATAATAAATTTAACTTAAATTAATATAAAATTAATAAATAGAAAGGAAAAATGACAGAGATTTTAAAAATAGTTTTTATAACCTTTTGAGTTGCTATAATCTTGTTGTTTATAATATTAGAAGTATCTACAAATGGAATTTGATTTGGTTTAACTAGTGTTGCTGCGATACCGTCAGTTTTAGTAGCCATATTTACAAAAAGTAAATGATGAATTATCTTGATAGAATTTGCAATCTTTACAATACTTTGAATTATTTTATATTTTTCATTTTTTAAATTATTGAAAAATAAACTCAAAAGTCAAACAGAAAATGAACGTTTAGATGGACTGACAAAATCTGTACCAAATGAACTTTTAGAAGACTGTGACGAATATGGACATAGTGACAATAATTATGGAAAGATAAAAATCGATGGAAAATATTATCGCACTCTTTCGGTAAAGGGGCAAGGCAGAATTGCAAAAGGAACAATGGTTGTTGTAGAAACTATTAAAGGGAATATTTTATATATAAGAAAGGAACAATAAAATGCAATGATGAGTAACTTTAATTATTGTTTTAGTTGTATTAACAATATTATTAGTTTTTGTAATTATAACAATAGTTAAATCAATTAAAATAGTAAATCAATCTGAATTTTTTGTTGTTGAAAGATTAGGAAAATACCACAAAATTATAGAAAAAGGTATTAATTTTTTAATACCATTTATTGATAGGATAGTTGGAAATGAAAATTTTAAAGAAAAAGTTTTTGATTTTCCGGAACAAGATGTTATTACTAAAGATAACGCAATAGTTAAGGTGGACACAGTGGTTTATTTATCTATTACTGATCCAAAATTATATAAATATGGAGCTGAAAATCCAATTAGAGCCATTGAAAATCTTTCAGCAACTACTCTAAGAAATCTTTTAGGAGAATTGGAATTAGATGAGTGTTTAACCTCTAGAGATACAATTAATTCAAAATTAACAATTGTTTTGGATGAGGCTTCAGATGCTTGAGGAATAAAGGTGCACCGTGTAGAAATTAAAAATATTTTACCACCAACAGACATTCAAAGTGCGATGGAAAAACAAATGCGTGCTGAGAGAGAAAAAAGAGCTAATATTTTAACTGCCGAAGGAGAAAGAGAAGCTCAAATTTTAAGGGCACAAGGGGAGAAACAAGCAAAAATTCTACAGGCAGAAGCAGACAAAGAATCACAAATTTTGCGCGCAGAGGCACAAAAACAAGAATCAATTCTTAGGGCCGAAGGAGAAAGGAAAGCAATTGAATTACTTAATAGTTCACCATTAACATCAAAAATTCTAACTCTCAGATCAATTGAACAATTAGGTAATATTGCTAATGGAAAAGCAACTAAAATTATTATTCCTCCTAATCTAAGCGATGTAGCGAAAACAATGAGCGTAGCATCTGAATTTTTTAATGAAAAAGTTGAAAAAAAATAAATTAAAAAGGAATTTAAATTAATAAAATCTTTTTTAATTATACAATCATAAAAATGAATTTATTTCAATACTTTTTAGTAACATATTTGTGTTATAATATATATGCCATCAGAACAATAACCCACTAACTTGGTCAGGGTAGAAATACAGCAGCCACATGAGGAAGTGTTGTGTCGGGTGGTTTTTATATAAAATTTGGAATAAAATGCAAGATATTTTTATGGAATTTAATAATACTCTTTTAATTTTAAATATCGAATAGCGATTATTATAAAAAATAAAGAAAAGATTCTGATAACATTCGATCCTTGAAATAATTACTGATATTTATTTGTCTGAAAAGTGCATTTACATAAAAGTATTGATAAGAAAATAAATAAGACAGTGAGAAGTGAAATATGTGTTTAAAAACCTCTCCTTCATTTATAATAATTAAAACTATTTCCTCTTAAAATAAAACTTAAATAATGCTATTAAAATTTTCAATACTTGCTTTTTGTTGTGATGCATATGTTTTTGTTTTATAGGTATATACCAGTTTATGTATTAGATTAGATAATTTATTAAATTCTCATCCGTTATCTTGGGTTATAGATTTTACATTCAATTTATATTTTTTCCTGTATTTCTAGAAATACAGGAATTTTTATTTGTTCGTGGCGATAAATTTTGTGGTATATGTAGTATACATATTTTGACATAAGTAAATTAAATAGTGAGATAATCTAAAATATATTTATAGAAAGGAGGTTATATAATATTACACAATGAAGTTTATTTACTTTTAAAAAAACAATTAAAAAATAACCAGAATGGCAAGTTATATAATGCTCAACTAATCTGGTTAAAATCTGTTTTTGAATTCTATCTAAATATTTTTCTCTTTAAAGTAGGAAATAATAAAACATCTCTAATTGATTCTTTTTCAGTTAACAACATTGTTAAACGATCAATTCCAATACCACATCCACCGGTAGGTGGCATTCCATATTCTAATGCATCAACAAAATCTCAATCAATATCGCTTGCCTCATCGTTTCCATTTTCCTTTTCTTTTAATTGTGATTGAAATCTTTCTAATTGGTCGATTGGATCAGATAATTCGGTATACATATTTGCATATTCTTTTGTGTTGATAAATAATTCAGCCCGTTCAGTGAAGCGAGGATCTCTTGCTTTAGCGGTTAAAGGTGAAATTTCAATTGGATGTCCGTACACAAATGTTGGTTGAATTAATGTTTTTTCTATTAATTCTTCGAATAATTCGTTAATAATGTGTCCTAGTTTGAAAAATCTTTGTATTTTAATTCCGTGTGATTTTGCTATTTCAATAGCTTTTTCTAAAGCAATATTTCTAAAATCAAATCCTGTTATCGAAGATACGGCATCTACCATATCTATTCTTTTGAAGGGTAAAGATAAATCAATTTCAACACCTTTATTTATTACTTTTTCTTTATTTAATTTTTTAGCAATTTGTTTAATTAATGTTTCGGTTCGATTCATCATTCCTTCAATATTTGAATAAGCCTCATAAAATTCAATTGAAGTAAATTCAGGATTATGTGTTGTATCGATTCCTTCGTTTCTGAAAATTCGTCCAATTTCATAAACTCTATCAATTCCACCAACAATTAATTTTTTTAAAGGTATTTCAGTTGCGATTCTTAAAACGAATTCTTGATCCAATGCATTATGATGTGTTGTAAAAGGTTTGGCAGCAGCACCGGACAAATAATCATGTAGAAATGGTGTTTCTACTTCCATATATTCTAAATTATCAAAATACTTACGAATTTCAGAAATTATTTTTGTTCTTGTTCAAAAAACTTTTTTTACCTCGTCGTTAATAATTAAATCAACATATCTTCTACGATATCTTTCTTCAATATCTGCTAAGCCATGGTATTTGTCAGGTAAGGGTTTTAAAGATTTGGTTAGTAATTTAATATTTTGTGCTTTAATAGTTACGGCATCTGTGTTGGTTTTCATCACAATACCTTCAACATATATTAAATCACCGATATCAAAGGTTTCAAATAATTTAGCTAATTTTTCATCTACTTTTTTATTAAAATAGATTTGAATTTTTGAATGATAATCTTTTATTAATATAAAAGGACCACGCATTGTTAAAATTCTTCCGGCTACATTGACAGAGATTTTAGATTCATCCAATTCGATTTTTGAAATATTTGAAAATTTCTTTTCTATTTCGTCTGAATATGTAAGCTTTTTTAAATCATCAACTTTTGCAAAAGGTTCAATATTCATATTAGTATAAATTTGAAGTTTATTTCTTCTGATAATTTCTTGTTCTGTTAGTTTTTGCATATGTCCCCTGAATATTTTTGATTTGGTATAAGATTAAAAATAAATTTTAATGAAGATTATTTAATTAATTTTAAAATTTCGTTTACAAACTTGAAGAAGATTTTTTTCTCCATATTCAATTTTAAATTTGTTAACCAGATTTTTTGTCTTTTGGCTTGCTCCAAGAATAAAATTAAAATTTCAGTCTATTCTTTGTTTTTGCATATATTTAATTAAATAATAACGAGCTATGATTGAAGCACAGGCAACAGAAAGATGTAAATTTTCTGCTTTTTGTTTAAAAAAAATCTTTAAATTTAAATTATCTAATTCTTTAAAAATAGATCACTGATCAAATCTTTTTTGATATTTTATTATTGAATTAAAAGTTGAGTATTGATCTACTAGAACTATAGAATTTTTTAAACTCTTATTATAAAAATATTTTTTAAGAAAACTTTCAAGTGAATGAAAATGTATGAAGTATTTGATTTCATTTGCATTAAATTTTTTATCAATTAATTTGTTATAGCCATATTGTGAAAGGGTATATTTTGTGAAAGGAATTTTTTGAATTAGTTCTTCAGCAATTTTAATAATTTGATTTTCACTAAGCAATTTTGAATCTTTAACACCAATAGATTTAGCCCATTTAATAAAAGAATCAGGAAGTCATGCGCAACAGGCGATAATTGGTGTAAAATAATCACCCACACCGGTTTCATCAATACCAAATACATTTTTTTTAGATAAATTAATATCTAAATTTTCAACAAAAAACATTACTCTTCCTCTGCTTGTTTGCGTTTTTTTCTTTTTTCGTTTGATTTTCTAATTTCTTCTTCTGGGTTATCCAAAAATTTATTAATGTATCAACCTACTCCACCATCTTTATTTGTTTTGTTAATTTTTATGGTAGCATAGCATTTTATGTCTTTAGTTGCATTACCCATAGCAACTGAGACGTTTGCAATTTTAAACATCGGAACGTCATTAAAACCATCACCGATAGCAATAGTATTATCCACATCTATTTTATAATATCTTATTAGCATGCTCAAGGCTTTACCTTTGTTTGCTGTGATGTTTGTCATGTCAAATACCGGACTTAATCCTTCACCTTTTGATCAATAAGAAAATTCAGCTAAGTCCCCATATTTAGATTTTAGATAGCATCTTAGTTTTTCCACATCTGTTGTTTTTTTAACATCAAAAATAATGCCTGTAGGCATTAAGGGAATTTTATGAAAATCTAACCCTACTTTAAATTTTGGTGTATTAGTAAAACTAAAAACCTTTTCTAAATCTTCGTCTCTATGTTGTAGTTGAACTCAGTCAGGGCCTTCGATAGCGATATTTGAAACTTCGTTTTGAACTTTTTCGTCGCCTAAAATATATAAGGCTTCATTAAGATTTAAATATTTAATATACGGTATAAAACCGTCGTCATTTGGATGGTGGATGTGGGCACCGTTATAATTTGAAACTACTGTATCTAATCCTAAAATTTCATAGATGCTTTTTGTGCTTCTTCACGGGCGCCCTGTTAAAATACAGACAATATGTCCTTCGTCTTTTGCTCTTTTTATTGCTTTAATAGTTTGTTCGTGCACTTCGCCGGTTGCAGATGAACGAAGTGTAGTTCCATCTAAATCAATAGCAAATAAGAATTTTTGTTTTTCCATATTTTTCCTTTTTCGTCTATTACATAGCACATTAAATATATTTTTTAAATTATACAATTTTTTATTTTTTATCAAACGAGCAAACATAATCCTCACAAAATAGTTTTCTCTAATATATGTATAAATTTTTTCTGTTTTCATTAAAAAAATAATTTTTTTATGTGCGAAATAGAATTGTATAAATTTGGTTAATTTATAATCATTTTTTAGTTTTTAATTATAATTTAATTGTATAGGTTATATTAACTTATTAATGTTTTAAATAGAGGCAAAATGATCAAATATAAAAAAATATTAATTAAATTATCTGGTGAAGGTTTTTCAAATAAAGAAAAACACTTAGCTATTGACAATGAATTGGTTAAAAAAATTGCTCTACAATTAAAAGAAATTGTTGAGCAAGGAGTTCAGGTTTCTATTGTAATAGGTGGTGGAAATTTTTGAAGAGGTGCTTCGGCCGCTAAAAACGGAATACCAAGAAATCGTGCAGATTATATTGGGATGTTGGCAACTATTATGAATGGTTTAGCGCTTAGAAGCGGTTTTGAATTAGTAGGATTAAAAGCAAGGGTGCAAAGTTCATTAAATATTGATAGCAAAGTTGCAGAAAACTATGTAAATGAAAAAACGATGAAATATTTACAAGATGGTGAAGTTGTGATTTTTGTAGGTGGTACCGGAAGACCTTATTTTACTACTGATACGGCGGCAACATTATATGCATCTGAAATAGGCGCTGAAGTTATTTTAATGGGTAAAAATGGAACTGATGGAGTTTATGATTCAGATCCACATATCAATAAAAATGCGAAAAAATACGATAAGATTACCTATAATGAAATCCTGGAAAAAAAACTACAAGTTATGGACTTAACTGCCACAAGTATGGCTAGAGATAATAATGTTAATTTAATAGTATTTAATTTATTGGAAGAAGACTCTATTTTAAAAGCCCTAGAAGGGACAATTTCTCACACCGAGGTAACAAAATAATGGATATTGAAACATATTTACTTGAATTAGATGAAAAGTGCAAAAAAGCAATTAGTCATTATAAATTTGAAATGTCAAAAATTTCAACTGGACACGCAAACCCACAACTGATCAAAGAGGTTAGGGTAAATTATTATGATGTTCCTACGCCTTTAGAAGAACTTGCAAATATAAGTATTCCGGAACCACAACAACTCTTAGTTAAACCATATGATATTACTTCAGTAAAAGAAATAGCAAAAGCTTTAGAAAAAGCAAATTTAGGAGTTTTATCGGTAGATGAAGGTAATCAAGTGCGTTTAACTTTTCCTTTATTGACTACTGAAAAACGTAAGGAAATGATTAAAAATTTAGCAAAATTAACAGAAGTAGCAAAAGTTGGGATAAGAAATGCTCGTCAAGACGTCAATAAATTAATCAAATCTAATGATGAATTATCAGAGGATGAAGAAAAAAGATACTTAGACGTAGTTCAAAAAGAGGTTGATACACAAATTGCTAAAATCACGCAACTATATAAAGAAAAAGAATATGAATTGATAAATAAATAAAAAAACTGCGTTTGGAAAGATAATGCAGTTTTTTTATTTATTCTTTGAGATCTAGATATTGGAGCGATAAATTTTTAATTTTGAATGATAGAGTAAATATTATATATCAAATGAATAAAAATCCAATAAAACTAATAAAAATTCATGTCAATTTCATTTATTTTGTAGTATAATAAGAAAAATCAACCAAAAAAATTTAAATGGCGGTCGTGGTGAAGCGGTTAACACAGCGGGTTGTGGTCCCGTCATTCGCGGGTTCGAATCCCGTCGACCGCCCCAGGTTGATTTTTTATATGAAAATTCCGATAACTAGAATAACGGAATTTTATTTTTGCTTTTTTTGTTGTGAAATCATTCTTTTTAGTTCAAAATCACTACGATATAAATAATCATCAATTGCTTCTGCTAAACCATTTTGTTCAACGCTTGAGGTAAAGTATTTTGCAAATTGTCTAGAATAAGCATCAGTATTTTCCATTGCATATGAATAACCCACAATTTCAAACATTGAAATATCATTTTGACTGTCACCAATTGCCATAACGTTTTCAACATCTTCATTTAAAATGTTTTTGCAAACTCATTGAATTCCGCTACCTTTAGAAATTCCACTTTTAGTAATTTCAATATGTCCACCTAAATAAACAATATTTAAATTAATATTACGTTCTTTGGCTAATTCAAAAAACTTCTTCATTACATCAGGGTTTCCATAAGATTCAATTTTATGTAAGTCTTTAGGAATTTCGCCTGTTTCTATCCATTGGTTGTATTCGGCAAAATCGCTAATAAATTTTTTAAACGATGTAGTTACGTCTTTTAAAAAATAGCGATGGGTACCAAAGTAATATAAACCAACTTTTAGTTCTTCTGCTAATTTTCAAATTTTTTCAGCTTCAGTAAAAGGAATATACTCAATATTTAAAATTTGTTTTTCTTTGTTGTCAAAAATTAAAGCACCATTAGAACAAACTATATATCTAGAATTAGCTCAATCAGCTAATTTTTGTATTTTTTGATAAGGTGCATTACCGGTATTAATGATAAATTCAACACCTTTTTCTTGGACTTCTCAAATTTTTTTTTGGTTTACATCAGATAGTTTTTTGTTTGGAAACGGGTAGATGGTTCCATCTACATCACTAAAAATTGCTCATTTTTTCATATAAAAATTATATAAAATATTTTAATTAAAATATAATTAATGCATGAATTTAATAATTGAAAGATTACAACAAAAGAAAAAACAAGATGAAAGAACTCTAAAAATATATTCAATCATAGATACAATAATATCATCTATTATTTCTTTTTTTACAATTGCATCCATAAGTTTAGCAACCTATATACTATATAAATTGGTTCAAATTAGTAACAAATATAAAGATGTTCTTAATTCTACATCGTTTATTTTGCTATTATTTTTAGTTGTTTTTATTATTATTTCCTTTTTTATTACAGTTGCTTTATCAATTTATAAATATTTTGATCGTACAGTACAATATAAAAAAATTATGAATACTATTCAATATTTAGATATCAAATACAATAGTAGATTAATTTCTAAAAAAGACTTAGAAGCTATCGTTGATACTTTATGAGAAAAAGCCAATAAAAAAAGAAAAATGGCACTAAGTAAAATTTTAAAAACCGAGTTAAAGAAAGGATTTACAAATTAAAATGATTCATAAAAAGGATTTAACGCCAAGACAACTTTATACAAAAATTTTAAAATATGCACAATTTAAGAAATATATTTATGGTGTTTTGTATTATATTTTAAATTTAACCAGCATTGTAACTGCTTTTTATTTAAGTGTTTTAGCAATACAATTCTTAGCCGGGAATAATAAATTTTTTGGAAATAATAATAGTATTAGTGATAATCCATACAATGATCCATATTTTAATGATGGTAATAACTATATTTTACTAACCACTATTATCAACTCATCACTTAGTTTAGTGTCCGGAATTTTATCTTTTTTTGTAGTTAATAATAAGTTTATTTTTTACAAAAAAAAGGTACAACAATTAAAAATGGAATATAGCATTTATAAATCAAAAACATTTATTTATAAAGAAGAACAAGCAACCAATAGATTTTTATTGTATAAACGAGCATTGCAAATTCTAGAAGTTGACCGTTATAAATCGACAGCTTTATTAGATGTAAGTATTGATGTCAAAATTAAAAAAGGAGTAAAAAATGAAAAAAATAAAGAAAACCTATAATGATGACTTAAGTTTTGATGATAAAATGCATTTAATTTACGATAAAGTGAGACGTAAATTCTTAATAAGTAAAATATTTTTTATTTCATTTAGTATGTTGTCTATTGTTTTATCTGCATTAATAGTTGTTTTAAATTTATATTCAATAAGGTGAAATGAATATCCAGAACAAACAATGGTATATTTTATTGCAATGGCATTAATTACTTCTATTTTAACTTTTATAATTTCAATTCAATCTTTTTTAAACATCTCTAATCGTAAAAATAAAATTAAAGAAAATATTGTTAAAACGTCTGAATTAATTTTAGAATTAGAAGAAAAAACAGATTTATCTCAAGAAGACCTTGATAACATAAATGAATTATTAAATTAAAAATGAAACGAAGATTTCAAATTAATTTAGAACAATTTTTAGAATTAAAAAAACAAATACAGAATTTTGTTTAAGTATAAATGATAGCTCTTTTAAAAACTTTGATTATAATAACAAATATATCTTGCTTGAGTATAAACAAAGCACTATACTATTAAAAGTTTTAAATATTGATATTTATAAAATTGTGACATTAAAATTAATTAAACATAATTTTAGTTTAGATGGTACACTTTTAAATTCTTCTTTACAATTAAGTCAAAATTAATTATAAGCACTTTTAAAACTAAAAAAATGATATTTCAATGTTTAAAAATGCTACCTTTGTAGTAACCATATCGAATTCATTTGTTTTTGTGAAAATAAAGTAAGTTTTGAACTAGGATTAAATGATTCAGATTGATTAGTTGTTTTCATCAAAAAGTATAAGAAAATCTCCTCGGGATAGGAGATTTTTTTAATTATTAAAATTAAAAATTTGTTCAAGTAAGATAAACAAATTAAGTAGGATTTCTATTTGAAACCAACTTACTTCTAAAAAAAGGTATGAAAATTTGAATTTAAATATTAAAAAATGGCGGAACAGAGAGGATTTGAACCTCCGCGGGAGTTGTCTCCCCTACAGTCTTAGCAGGACCGCCTCTTCAGCCTCTTGAGTACTGTTCCATTTAGACCGAATTAATTATAACACAATAGAATTTAAAAAAATAAAACAAAAAATTTATTTTCTGAAAATTACACTTTTATAATATTCTAAAAATTAGATAAGTTGATGATATTTTTTAGTTGTTTGAAATTTCAAAATTAATTAGTGTAAAATTATTAACAGATAAGTAAGACAACTTATGAAAGTCGAAAGTTTAAAAAATACTTTAGGTTAGGAGAAAAAAATGACACCACATATTAATGCAAAAAAAGAAGAAATCGCAAAAACAGTAATAATGCCTGGGGACCCGCTGAGAGCGAAATATATTGCTGAAAATTTTTTAGACCCTGGATTTAAACAAGTTAATTCAGTTCGTAATATGTTAATGTTTACAGGAACTTATAAAGGTAAACCAATTACAATTGCAGGGAGTGGGATGGGTTGTCCGTCAATTGGAATCTATTCTTATGAATTGTTTAAATTTTATGATGTAGATCGCATCATCAGAATTGGTTCGGCTGGTTCATATCAAAAGGATTTAGGATTATATGAAGTAGTTTTAGCAACTGAAGCATTTGCAGATAGCGATTCATTTCGTAAATTAGCTTTAAATAAAGGCGGAAATGTTGCACTTCCCTCAGAAAAATTAAATGCAGAAATTATAAAAATTGCTAAGGAATTAAACATCCCTTTACATTTAGGTAGAGTCCATTCATCTGATGTATTTTATTCTATTGTACCACTAGAACAAAGAATTGCTAAAACTCAAGCGCTTTGTGTGGAAATGGAGTCATATGCATTATTTAGTAATGCGGAAGCAACCAATAAACAAGCAACATGTTTATTAACCATTAGTGATAATTTAATTACACATCAAGAAACTACAGCACATGAAAGACAAACTGCATTTACAAAAATGATGGAAATTGCATTAAGATTAGCGAGATAAAATGAGAGTTGTAGATTTAATTGATAAAAAAAGAAAAAATATTGAATTAACAGATCAAGAAATAGAATTTTTAATTTCTGGTTATGTTAATGGAGATGTTAAAGATTATCAAATGAGTGCATTTTTAATGGCTGTAGTGTTTAATTCGATGAATTCGCGCGAAATTGCTACAATGACTAGAATTATGATGCATTCTGGTGATGTAATTGATTTATCAAGCATCCCTGGAATAAAAGTAGACAAGCACTCAACTGGTGGGGTTGGTGATAAAACTACTTTAGCTGTAGCACCGATTGTGGCGGCCGCAGGCGCACCTGTTGCAAAGATGAGTGGTCGTGGTTTAGGACATACAGGAGGAACTATTGATAAACTTGAGTCAATTCCCGGTTTTCAGGTTGAACTTGATGAAAGAGATTTTATCAATCAAGTTTTAAAACATAAAATCGCATTAATTGGTCAAAGTAATAAATTAGTTCCAGCCGATAAAAAAATATATGCTTTACGCGACGTGACCGCTACTATTGAATCGATTCCATTAATTGCTTCGTCTATCATGTCTAAAAAATTAGCTACCGGGGCGGATGCAATTTTATTAGACGTTAAATGTGGTAATGGTGCATTTATGAAAGATTTAGAAAGTGCAAGACATCTTTCTCAAACAATGATCAATATTGGGAAAGAATTAAAAGTTGATGTTCGTGTTGAAATTACTAATATGAATCGTCCGATTGGGCGCGAAATTGGCAATAAAAATGAGGTCTTAGAAGCCATTGAAACCCTAAAAGGTAATGGACCAGAAGATTTTAAGGAATTAGTATATTCATCTTCGGCCACCATTTTACAGCAAGCAAAAATAGCGCAAAATCAAAAACAAGCCGAAGAAATGGTGGATGCAGTTATTAAAAATAAGCAAGCTTTACATAAATTTTATGAACTAGTTAAAGCACAAAACGGAGACGTACATGCACTAGAAAAACCTGGGTTTTGAGATCCTAAATACAAAATTGATATCAAAGCAAACAAATCAGGTTATGTAGAAATTTTTGATAGTTTAACATTTGGTTTAGTAGCGATGAAATTAGGAGCAGGCAGACAAACCAAGGATGATGTGATTGATTTTGAAGCCGGAATTAGTATCCATAAAAAAACTAACGAATTTGCAAATGTCAATGATATTTTATTTACATTAAGTTCATCAAAACCAATTGATTTAACGTTAATTGAGGAACTTAATAAAGGTTATAAAATTAATCAACAAAAAGTAGAAAATAAAATAATTTTAGATAAATTACAATAGAGGTAGAAATGAACTATAATAAAATGATTGATCATACTTATTTAAAACCTGAAGGTACTGAGAAAGATATAAATAAATTGATTGATGAAGCTAAAAAATATGGATTTAAAACTGTTTGCGTAAATTCATCTTGAGTTAAATATGTATCAGAAAGATTAAAAAATACCGAAGTAGGAATTACTAGTGTTGTGGGATTTCCGTTAGGTGCGATGATTACACAAGCAAAAGCTCAAGAGGCAAAATTAGCCATTGATCATGGTTCGGATGAAATTGATATGGTAATTAATGTAGGTCGCTTTAAGCAAGGTGATTATGAATATGTTCTAAATGATATTAAAAAAGTAAAAGAAGCATGCGGAAACAAAATTTTAAAAGTTATTATTGAAACAGCTTTACTTACTGAAGAGGAAATTAAAAAAGCAACTGAAATTGTAATGAAATCGGGTGCCGAATTTATTAAAACTTCTACTGGCTTCAGTTTTAGAGGTGCAAACTTAAGAGACATTGAATTAATGAAAAGCGTTTGTGGTGATAAACTTTTAATTAAGGCCGCTGGAGGAATTGGTAATTTAGATGATTTAAAAAAAATGTATCAAGCTGGTGCAACCAGATTTGGAACCAGTAGATCTGTAGCGATTGTTGAAGGTAAAGAAACTCAAGGCGGATATTAATGAAGGAAATTAAAACAAATCTTAAAAAGATTATTGGTTTGAGTTGAGGTATATTATCAACATTAATAGTTTCGGTTATTTTTGCTTTTGTTTTTACCTTTATTTTAGGTTTTAGTGTAGCTAAAAAGGCATTAAAAAATAATGGTAATATAAAGATTAATCAAAGCGCTGTATTGAGTATTACTTTACCGGTCGGAATAATTCTTTTTGTATTAGTATTATCACTATTGATTTCCTTGTTAGTTATTTCATATAAAAATTCAGAGAAAAATCAATTATTTAAAAAACTCTTGCCTTATTGAATTTCTGCCTTAGTGATTCATATTGTATCTTTAATTAATCATTTTTCAAGTATCGGTGTTTTAAGTACCGTCATATCATTGGCTTCTTTTATTATAAATATAGTTTTTGCTAGTTTAACCATTATTTGAGCTAAAAGAGAACTAAATATGTTAGATATAGAATCAATAGATGTTCAAAGTGTTCAATCAGAACTTAATTAAAAATTGTTTTTAACTTCCATATAGTTAAAAACAATTTTTCTTATATGCTTTTAAGCTATCATTTTTAAATCTTTTCTTATTAAATTTATATATTTTTATATTTTCTTTTAAGGATTTAATATAATTTAATTAATTATAAGATAACAAAAAAGAAAGGATTTATGATAATTAATCGAAATAGTATTTTAAAAAGACTTCAAAAAATTAGTTTATCCTTACTTATTTTGATAATAATAGAAATTGTTTTATTTTCGTTATTTATTATAGTTTTTTTATGAGGTTTACCCTTTATATTTGATTTTGACAAAGGAAAATTTAATGATAATATAGATAAGACATTAATAATTTTTCTTGCATTGGATATATTTATACCGTTTATTTTATTTGGTTTAGAAATTTCGATATTTGTACTTTTAATATTAATTGTTGTTATAACATCAAAGTATAAAAACGACGATTTGAAAATTCATAAATTATATTTAAAATGGTTGCCGGCACTTATTTTATATTCTATATCAATTACCTTTGGGATTTTAAAGTTTTTTGAGGTCCCTATCGTATTAGATTTTATTTTTGGAATAGGTGCAGAAATATTGATTCTTGTAGTTTCTATTCTATCTTTAATTTGAATAAATAAAGAATTTAGAACAAATTTAACTGAAGTATAATCTCTATTGTTTTTGTATAAGTAATAAAGCTCCTTAGACCAATGTATAAATGTATATATGTTAAGGATTTAACAAATTGAAATTTATATTTAATTTAGTATAAATCAAAAAAAAGAAAAATGGTAAAAAAACGCTCTTAATGTTTTTGTGACAGCTCTTTTTTTTGTTTTAGTGGTGGTGTTTTATTGATATTAAATGATATATTAGTTAACAAAACTAAACTTTTTCTTTTATTTTATTATTGTTTTTTATGACAGTTTGATTGTATTTGTGTTAAATAGTATTTTTAAGGTTTCAAAATTAGAAATAGAGTTAGATAAAATATAAATTAAATAAATAAACTAATAGTAAGTATAAGAATAAATTCTATTAATTTACATAAAGCAGCAAATATATCAAGGAGAAAATATGATTTTAGATCCAAATATTGAAAAACTGCAAAAAGCAAGAATGCAGTCAATAGATAAATTATTTAACGTAAAGGTAAAAATTTTTGAAGAAATAAAAGCAAAATTTATTGATGAAAATGATGATTTACTTAAATTTTCAATGGATTATTTATGAAAATTTGTGGATGATTACCTTAATAATGACAAAGTTAAACTTTCACCAAAATCTATATTTGCAGATTTTGATAAAGAGTTAGTAAAAAAAGAATTATACAATTTTAATGATTTAGTAACTATGAATGAAAATAATGAAATAATAAACGCAAGAACATTAAGTGTTGCACAAACAATTATAGTCCCTGATGAAACTATTTATACTGTTAATAGTTATATACCTAAAATTGCATGAGATTATTTATCTAGTGAATACAAAACCTGAGTGTATAACGTAAGAAAATACAGAGGAGCTATAACGGGGTTTTTTAATAAAATAAAGGAATTTTTCCAAGAGCGAATTATAGAACCTATAGCGGACTTTTTAGATGGTAGTGCAAGAAATTCAGGTAATGAACAAGTCGAAGTTGTTTCTGCTATTTTATCAGGTACAAACTTTGTTTTAAAGGTTTTTAACTTTAGTGAAGATTATATTTATAAAGCAATTGACGAAATATATTCAATGATAAATAGAAGAGAAAATATGAATGAAATATCAAATGCTTTATACAACTTATATGTACTAATAGATAAATATAGTCCAATGTTATGACAGCTTATGTTTATATCTAGAAATATTTATAAAGATAATGCAAAAGAGTTAGCAGCATTTGCAAAGATACAATGACAAATAGCAGAACATAAATATAAAGAAAACGAGTGAAGGCTAAAATATTAAATGATAAAACTTCATTTATATTTAAGGGAATATTTTGATAAATATAATTTAAAAAAGATTAATTGAATTAGGTATTTTTTAATTTTTATTCTGCTAAATATTTTTGTTTCTTCTTTTTTTATAATTTTTAATTCAAAAGACGTAAAACAATTTATAGCTTTTATTATCATAATTTTTATTAGTTTTTATTTAATTATTCTATTTTTTTTGAAAAGTTTATTCATTTTATTCTATAAAAATTCAATTTTACTATTTGCAATAAATATTATTAAATTGCTTATGTTTTTGACTTTTAGATATAAAACTTTTGGTGTTTTTAAAATAACAAAAGGACAAAAACAAAAGTTTAAGCTCCTAAAAAAACTATCCAAATATGGGGTTGCTTCTGAGGGTGATTCTAATTTATTTTTATCTTTGTATGACTCAGAATTATCGCAAATAACGATATATTCTCATAATAATCTTATCAAACCACCAAATTCCTGAATTGAAAATAATGATAAATATTTAGTTAAGACAAACATTATAGATAAAGATGTAATATGATTAACTTTTAAATTTATACCAGCAAAATATGTTAAATATCAATATAAAACATATTTTATAAATAAAGAGTTTTTCTTTGCATTACAGCTTTTAGAATTAAGCGAACTTATGAAACAAGAAGTTTTGAATATAGACAAAATAAATCAAATTCTGAAAAATCTAAAATTTTTAGAAGTATATACAGTAGAATTAATACAAAATGAACTTTTAGAATACTATAGAGATGCTATTTTACAATATGCAATGTTTTCATTAGTTGATTCTAAATGTACTTTAATAAAAACGTTCTTACAACCCATTAAAACAATAAATTTTGAAAACTTGAAAGATGTAGATATCTATTTGTTTAATAGCAAAGAAAAGACAAAAACATCCGTTTTTCAATTAATTCAACAATTAGAATCTAAATCAGAAATCATAAAATTAAGAAAAGCATTTAATAATGACTATAATGAAATATTATATTTAAATGTCGAACGTTATGTTAATTTTGATTTTTATAATCCTATTCTAGAATTTCGAAGTAAAAAATCCTTTCATAAATTTCTAAATGAAAATAAATTAAATGCAACATCATTATTTAAAAATTATAAATTTATTTATGATAATGAAATGAGCATAGATAAGAGAGAATTATTTTTAAGATGTTTAAACAAAAAATATAATCAGTTGATACAAAATACTAAAGAAAATTAACAAAATTTATATAATAAAAACATTTAAAGGAGAGTATATGCATTCAATTAAAAAAATATTATTAAAACCGGTGTTTTATGATGGTTGAAAAAATATAGAAATTAAAGGTTGAATTTCATCGAACCGAGGAAATAAGAAGATACGTTTTTTAGAAATTAATGATGGTTCAACTATTAAAAATCTACAAGTTGTTTTTAAAGGTGATGAGTTTAATTTCGATATACTAGATCAATTAAAACCTGGAGCCGCAATAGTACTACAGGGTTCTTTAAAAGCAACCCCTCAAGCGCCACAACCTATAGAAATGTTAGCATCAAAATTAATAGAATACAAAAATGTTGATGAAGATTTTTTGATTCAAGGCCAAGAAATTAAGTTAGAAACTCTTAGAGAAATACCACATCTAAGAGCTAAAACAAATGTTTTAAAAGCAGTTATGTTAATTAGATCCACCTTGGCTCAAGAGATTCATAAATATTTTGCTTTTAGAGACTTTCATTATGTAACAACCCCTATTATTACTAGTAATGATGGTGAGGGAGCAGGGGAAACTTTTGAAGTTAGTGATGGAAATAAAAAAGATCCCTTTTTTGGTAAAGGAAATAAATCAAGTTTAGGCGTTACTGGTCAGCTTCATGGAGAAAGTTTCGCAAATATATTTAAAAATATTTATACTTTTGGGCCGACATTTCGCGCCGAAAGATCAAATACTAAACGTCATTTAGCGGAATTTTGGATGATTGAACCTGAAATGGCATTTTTTGATTTAAAACAAACTATTCACTTTTCTGAAAATCTATTAAAAGTAGTAATTCGTAACGTAATTAATAAACGTTTAGATGAAATGCAATTTTTAGATAATTTAAGCAATGGTACTTTACTCAAAAAACTTCATCATTTTTTAGATTCTCAACTACAAATAATAGATTACAAGGATGCAATTTTAGAGCTTCAAAAAGTAAAAAATATTTTTGAGGCGCAAAATATAGAATTTGGATTAGATTTAGCTAGCGAACACGAGAAATATTTAACGGATGTTTTATATAAATCTCCAGTTGCTATTATTAATTTTCCGAAGGACTTTAAAGCATTTTATATGTATCAAAACGATGATTTAAGAACGGTTGCTGCTTTCGATTTATTGGTTCCCGGAATTGGAGAACTTATCGGTGGTAGTCAAAGGGAAACTGATTATCAAAAAATTTTAAATAGAGTTCATGAATTAAAAATTGATCAAGAAGACTTACAATGATACCTTGATTTAAGAAGATTTGGACATATGAAATCTTCGGGCTTTGGAATTGGATTTGAAAGATTGGTGATGTTTGTTACAGGAATGGATAATATTCGTGAGAGTATTCCTTTCCCTAGAACTAACGGGAATATTAGAATGTAAAATAACATTTCTTCTTTTCTAGAAAGCGTTTTTGGCTAAAAATATTTATTATTAAATTTCATATTTTTAAAACGGAGTAAACTTAAAAAAAGTTAAAACTAAAACGAAGGGGGAAAAATGACACCTCGAAAGTTGCTTCTTGTGTTTTGAAATCAAAGTGGTTTTCTGTTTGAATTTTTTGGATCATTTACTTTGGTATTTTTTGTATTAATTTGAATATTAATTAAATTCATACAAAAACCTAAAAACGATAAATTCTTTACAACGCTTGGTTTTACTGCTGCCACTTTTTTAGCGTTTATAATACCCTGAGCATTGTCTTATTTTACTTCACAAAGTAGGGCTACTCCGTTTATAAATCCAGTGAACGTGATCTTACAAAGTAAGTTACAAAGTTTTAATATTAGAAATTCCGAACAAGTTGCAGAAACATATAAAGGAACATTTTATTTAATAGGGGGCCAATTTGCTGGTGGTTTGTCTGGTTTCTTAATATTTTCTCTTTTATTTTACTTAATTAAAAGATCTTTATTAAAAAACGAGGAATGTAAGGAGAATATTCAAACTTTGCAAATATGAGATATCTTAAAAGTTCCACATAACATTAATAATTCGTGATGAAAATATCTAATTAAAGAATTTGTTTTTATATCAATTTTTGTGGTTGTGGTACCAATGATTAATTATATTGAAAACGCAGAATATGGAACTAATGGTATCTGAAAATTAGTTATAACTTTAATTATTGTTTGAATTTTTTTGTTCATTTCAAGTTATTTTGGTTTTTTTGCATTTGATATAGTTTTTAATGTCATTGCATATATACTATTTTTAATAGAAGTTTTATATAAATGAAATAATAAAAATCTTAAAAACATAAAAAATGTCATTATTTTAGAACACATTAAAATTTCAATTGTCATTATTTTTACAATTCTTATTCCGTTTATTTATGGAACTATTGCTATCGAAATAGCGAAAAGTGTAAAAATTAGGCTTAATTTTTAAATATAGAAAGGAAAAATGAAAAGATTAAAAAAACTATTTTGATTACTTTCTCCTTTAACTACTGCGACAGTTGCCTTAGCTGCTGCGTGCACTAATGTAAAAAAGAAAGATTCTCAAAATTCTGATCACAAAACAGGTGGTAATAATCCGTTAGTAGAAACTAAAGAACCTAAAAAACCCGAAGATATACAACAAAATTTATTGCAAAAAGAATATCAAATTGCAAGTATTACAAATCCAACTAAAACGCAAAATGAATCATTATTTTTAACTAAAATAGAAGATTTCTTTCAATATAATGATGTATCAGAGCAGGTTCTGAAATTTAAAATCGAAACTAATGCTTCTAATATTACATTTAAAAATCTAAGTTCAAATAATTATATAGATGATTATCTATCATTCGATAAAGATACATTTATTAACATTCTAAAACAAAATCAATTAGTTAATGATGAGCAAACAAAAAAATTATCTTTCAAGTTTGATTATCATAATATTCGTGAAGATTTAAATAATAAAAACAATGTAGTTATACCTATAAAAATTGAGACTCCAATTGAAGGGACTGATTCAAAGTTACAATTATATTCTGAAGTTACTATACCTTTTTATTTAAAGGGCATCAAACTATCAACTAGTGATGCCAAAAGTTATGATCAAATAAATAAATTATTTGATGAATTGAAAACATTTTTAGATACCAATCAAATTAATGTTTCACTGAAAGATAAAAATGATGCATCATTTGAAACTATTAAACAGTTTATAGATAATAAAGAAAATGCGATTTATAGTTTTCAGGATTTAAATAGAAAACAACTTGAATCTATGTTTACGTTAGACATTCCTGA
The DNA here is from genome assembly GCF_004365095.1 of Mycoplasmopsis mustelae. Classification (NCBI taxonomy): domain Bacteria; kingdom Bacillati; phylum Mycoplasmatota; order Mycoplasmoidales; family Metamycoplasmataceae; genus Mycoplasmopsis; species Mycoplasmopsis mustelae. Next base: position 362,515 of record NZ_SOCN01000001.1, on the reverse strand, counting down.
TTTGACTGCTTTAAAAGAAAAATACAAAAATCAAACAATCAAAATTTTTGTTAATGATGTTAGTTTTACACATTCAAAACAATTTAATCAACTTTCAGTCAAAGTAAGAGTTGCAAACGGAATCGATAATACTCTTGAAGTTAACAAAAAATTACCATTTTTAAATGTAGGTTTTGACAAAATTTTTACAATTAATTTTGACCCAGAAAATACTTTATTAAGAGATGAAAAGTTAAAAGAAAATCTTTTAGCAAAGCCAGCAAATTCTAATATCTATAATCAAAACTTTGAGGATTTAACTGATAGAGATATTACTGTTTTACCTATTAATAATGTTTTTGAATATAAAAAGGTTTCATTTCAACCAACAGATTATCGTAATGGATGGTTGACTTTTATTGCAAAATATAACAATAAATTTATAAAACTAACTAAACACATTGGTGTTGGTAAATTTGCTGAATTATTTGATACAGAATTTTTAAAAGAAAATACAAATGCATATAACTTTGAAGTTGACCATCTTACATTTGAAGATTTACCTAGAGTTAATGCATCAATATATTCAGTATATGGAAATAAACTTTTTACTGGTGGTTATGACCAAACTAGAACATTTTATACTCAAGGACTACAAACACCAATTTCAGTACATGTTGGTGAAGATTATTTGACAGAACAACATACAAAAATTCTTGCTCCATATGATGGCGAAATCGTTGCAGTTTATTATCCACATGTTAATGAACAACAAATTAAAACTGGTGCAGGAGTCGGGACAGTGATGTTAATTCGTGTTAGGTTATCTAAATTAAACTTATCACCAAAAATTTTACAAGAATACTTTGGTACATATGATTTAAGCGATAACCGATGAGTGTATATTGGATTTATTCATTTGGATGCTAATTTAACATTAAATAATAAACAATTTGATTGAACTCCAATAACACAAACTTATGGTAAAAGAACCTTTGATATTATAGAAAGTGTTAGTCCTAAAACCCCTCAAAAATTTAACAAAGGTGACACTTTAGCATTTATAGGTTCTCTCGAAACCAATGGTGGTTGAATGCCACACGTGCACGTAACAACTTACGCAAATAACACCATACTATTAAATGATAATGATTTTTCAAAAGAATTGACTAAACCGAATCTTTATGGAGATCGGGTAGAAAGTTATGATCCTACAAAAACAAATAGCAACCCAACAATTGCGAGAGTTGATGGAGTGTATATTGCTAGAGTGTCAGATTTTGTAGCAAGTAAAAAACCTATTTATAAAGTTGATCCAATCACCGGTGAGCCTACTAAAGAAACTGTTCAGGATGAAAATTTAAAATGAGTGTCAAATCCTATTCAAGCTTTTGAAATAGGCCGCGGAGTGTTTAATCCTAATATTTTATTCAAACTTAGAGGTCCACAGTCGTTTGCATTTAATTTAGAAAGCTTTTTTGTTCTTTCAAAGAAGAGCAAATAAAAAATAATTTTTTAGCAGTTATATATAGTTAAAAAATTATTTTTTTTTATTAAAATGTTCAAAGATTTGTGATGCAATTGTTTTATTTACAATTTCTGATAATTGATATTGAGTTGCATTTTTGATGTTTTCAAAAGATTTAAAATGTTTAATAAGCACCTTGATACTTTTTTCACCCACACCAGGAATGTTTAATGTTTGTTTTATTGAAATTTTTCTATTCGATAAACTGCGATAGTGTTTTTTGGCATATTTATCAACTTTATCTTGCATATCTGCAAAAAATAAGAATGATTGATCGCTAATATTAATTTTTTTATTTTGATCGTTGATTAGGGTTTTAGTTTTGTGTTTATCATCTTTAATTAAACCAAAAACTTTATTATTTAATTTCATATCATATAATGCCTGTTTAATTTCATTAATGTGCGCTAAACCGCCATCGGCTATAAAAATATCGTTATTTGTAATTTTATGTAGATTTTTTTGAATGAAAATTAATGCATTATAGTAAGTAAAATGAACATCGGATTTGATATCATATTCTTTTTTTAATTTTGACAGATTATTTGTGACGTAAAAGGAAGGAATAGTACCGTTTTGATCGCGTGCTAGAACAAAACCCACAATTTCATCGCGGTTATTTTCGAATGAATTGTCAAACATAATAAATTTATCGATATTATCTAAGTTTAAATCTGCTTGAAGACTTGTTCAAACAACTTTGGTATTTTTATTATTATGTGTTTTTATGTATTTATCCACTTGTGCTTGATTATTTTCATTTAAATTATCTATAATGAGTTTAAAAATACCTTTTTGTGGGTATACGATTCGTTTATTTATGTTTTCATCAAAGATTAAATTTTCATCTTTATATTTAAAATCTAAATTAATTTTAGACTTTTTTTCTTTTTTATTTGCTACAAAGTTAGTAATAAAATTTTCTATAAACTCATTTATTAATCCACTTCAATTTCTTATAAAACTATCAAACAAAACAAGTGAACCGTGCTGATATGAGCGAAGTGCGACGAATACTTTATCATTTAGTTTTTGGAAAGAAAAAATATCTATTGTATCAGTATTTTTAATTTCTGTAATTTGATTTTGCCATAAAGAATCTAAAAAAGATAAAGCATTTTTATATTTCGCAGCTAATTCAAATTCTAATTTTGAATTAAATTGCATTTCTTTTTTAAAAATTTCTTCACGAAATTTTGGATATTTGTTTTTAAAAATGCTTTTAATAATATCTAATTGCTCGTACCAATATGTTAATTCTTTATTTTCAATTTTTTGGCCATTATGATATAAAAAAGAATTTACTAAAACATCATAAAAAGAGGAAAAATCAGTATTAGGAGTAAGTGGTCCAAAATAATAAATAATGTTTTTTTTAGTTAGATCGTCGCTAATTTCTATATTTAATGATCCTTTATTTAATCTAAAGATAAAATATGGATAACTACGTTTGTATCTAAGTTTAATATTATAACGGGGATTAAAATCCTTGATAAATTTTAATTCAGATAAAAATGCATCTTTTTCACTAGAACACACTTTGAATTCAAAATCTTTAATAGAATCCAACATAGCTGGAGTTAGTCAAGAATTTATATGTCCTTCAAAATATTGTTTCATTCTTTTTTTTAAATTTTTTGCTTTACCAACATAAATTATTTCATTATTTGCGTTTTTTCAAAAATATACACCTGTGGTTTCAGGCACGGTGTCATTAATTTTTTTAAGTATTAAATTTTGATTTTGCATCGGTGTCCTTTACTTTTTCTATTATGATATAGATGAAAAAGAAAAAAACACATGAAATTTATGATTATATTTATAAAAAATGTAATTTATTTCGTTTTTACCTATATTTTAGGAATAAAAATATAAAAATCACTATATTTTTAAATAATTATTATTATATAATAATAAAGATTATTTTTTATAATCTTATTGTTAAGCACTAATTTAGTAATAGTAATCATGCGTAAATAGCAAAAATATAAGAAAAGAAAGAACAAAAGAGGTATTTAGAAATATGAAACGTTTATTATGTTTGTTTAAACCAGTGCAAAATAAAACTTATCCTTGGGTTTTAAGACATCCAAAAGTAAAGGACGAATTAGCTCGTTTTAAAACACGCAAGGACGCAATGAATTGATTTTTATCACTTGGTTATGAATGTGCTACCTGATTCCAAACTGATCAAAAAGTTTTTGGTGGAATTTTTATTTCAGAGGGAAAAGATAACAATTGATCATTTGAAATTAATGTTGATAAATTTGATGGAAATGTAGTTGAAAAAGAAGTTTTGGAAGAATTTTTTGTTAATGTTGAAACAGGTTTAAGAAAATCTCAAGAAGCTGAAAAATTTTTAAAAACAGTTACTGACTTTAAAGTTGTAAGTGATCACAAGACATATTTCCCAGTTGATGATGAATTTGTAATTGAAAGAAAAAAATCAGCAAAAGATTTAGAAATAGAAAAACTTCGTGAATTAAATGAGCAATTAGAAAAACAAGCAAACAAACAACCTGTTGTTATTACAGAAACCAAAACAGAAGCACCTAGAGTTGTTGAAGTCGAAAAAGTAGTCGAAAAAGTTGTTGAAAAAGTAGTAGAAGTAGAAAAAGTTGTTGAAGTTGAGAAGGTTGTTTATAAAAAAGAACGTGAAGTTGTTAAGTTCGCGTTTATCGGACATTTAGAACCATTGAAACAATTAGAAGTTCTAGCAGTCTATTCAGCAAAAGTTGAAAAAATCTCAACAAGATTTACTGAAAAACAAGTAACTTCACCCGAAGAATTAGCAAGAGTAAAAAAACAATTAGAACTTGTATTAACAGCAGCGGAAGCATTAAAAAAACTACTTATGAATAACGAAAAAGCAACTAATTTGTTAAAATTAATTTCTATTTCACTAGCAAAATCAGTAGAAAAATTCGCACAAATTGTAGTTGCAAGAACAGATATTAAATTTACTCCAGAAACTTTTGTATATTTTGTTAAAACAACTGGAGAAAAAGCCTTGCTAGCACAAGAATTATCATTTGTTTTATTTGATAAAAAACATGTTGCTTTTCTTCCTGAAACAGAATATCAATTTGCAATTTATGAAGCAGAGGCAAAACTTGAAACCCATTTAGTTGTATTTGCAGATGAAAAATCAGCACCAGTTGCTGCTGCGGTCGAATCATTAGAAGCTACTAAAAAAAGATTTCCTTATTTATTCTGAACCACATTTTTACTTACATTATCATTAACTATTTTATTCTTACTAGTAATTCTTCTATGGGTTGGAGAAATACCACCACTTTATCCAAAATAATATAATAATAAAAAGCCACAATTTATGGCTTTTTATTTCTTTATTTGGAAAAATAATATAGAATAACCTTTTTATATTTAAAAAATATAAAAAGAGTATAATATCCGAAATGAATTTTAAAAACAATAAAGAATTAATGCAAGATTTGGTCAATCACCTAAAAAATACCGGTTTTGTTTTTCAAGGAAGTGAAATTTATGGTGGTTTATCTAATACATGAGATTATGGCCCATTGGGTTCATTATTAAAAGATAATATTAAAGATTTTTGAAAAAAAGAATTTATTCTTAAAGAAGCAAACAATTTTTTAATTGATTCGAAAATTTTAATGAATCCACAGGTTTGAGTAACAAGCGGGCACGTAGGCAATTTCAATGACCCATTAATTGAAAATAAAGTTAACTCTAAAAGATATCGTGCTGATAAATTAGTTCAAGAAATTCAACCCGATTTAGTTGTCGAAAAAATGACTAATCAAGAAATTCAAGATTTTCTTAATTTACATCTAAAAGAATATCAAGGTACAAAAACCCGATGAGGGGAAATTAAACAGTTTAATTTAATGTTTGAAACAGAACAAGGCATAGTGGCAGGAAATAAAAATAAAATTTATTTACGTCCCGAAACAGCGCAAGGAATTTTTATTAATTTTAAAAATGTGCAAAGAACAACTCGCGCTAAGTTGCCTTTTGGAATTGGACAAATCGGAAAAAGTTTTCGTAATGAAGTAACGCCGGGAAATTTTATTTTTAGAACTCGTGAATTTGAACAAATGGAATTAGAATTTTTTTGCTTACCTTCTGAAGCTAATTACTGATTTGATTATTATGTTAAAAAATCAGCAGAATTTGTTAAAAAATTAGGAATAAAAGAGAATAGTATTAGAATTCGTGTTCACGAACAAGAAGAATTGGCACATTACTCAGATGCTACAAATGATATAGAATTTAAATTTCCATTTGGTTGAGGCGAATTATTAGGAGTTGCAAATCGTACTAATTTTGATTTATCCGCACATATGCAAGCTACTGGAGAGAGTTTAGAATATCTAATTACAGAAACTAATCAAAAAATTGTTCCATATGTTATTGAGCCAAGCATTGGTTTAGACCGTTTAATGTTAGCGGTTCTTAGTGATGTTTATGATGTTGAAACAATTGTCGAAGGTGATCAAAGGGTTGTGTTAAGATTTCCTCTTTGGATTACACCTTATAAAATTGCTGTTTTACCTTTGGTTAAAAAACTTTCAGAGCAAGCAAAAAATATTTATGGCGATTTAGTAGATGTTGGAATTGCGGCAATTTATGATGAAACAGGTTCTATCGGAAAAAGATATCGTCGCCAAGATGCTATAGGAACATATTGGTGTTTAACTGTAGATCATCAAAGTATAGAAGATCAAACTGTAACTTTACGTAATCGCGATACGATGCAACAAATGCGAATTAATATTAATGATATAAAAAAATATTTATAAATTAACTCGGGAGGTTTATGTCTAAATCAATTAGTTCAGAAATTGTAGATAAAATAACTTCTCAAATTAGTATTATTGATGTTATTTCCCATTATCTTTCATTAACTAAAAAGGGTAATAATTACATCGGATTATGCCCGTTTCACCAAGATAGTAATCCAAGCTTTACGGTTTCAGAAAGTAAAAAAATATACAAATGCTTTGCTTGTGGTGAGAGCGGAAATATGATAACTTTCCTCATAAAAAAAGAAAATAAATCATATTTACAAGCCTTGCAAAAAATCGCTGAAATTGGTGGTTTAGATGTTGATTTTAGTTCATATAATCAACAAAATCAAAAAAATTATAATCCTATTGATAGTGAAATACTTGAAATTTTAAAAGCAGCAAATAATTTTTATCGCTTACAAGTGTTAAAAAATAATAATGTAAAAAATTATTTAACACAAAGGAACATTTTTGATAATGAAATTTTAGGTCATTTTAACATTGGTTATGCCCCTCTTGCAAATGAATTAATTAATTATTTAATCGAGCGTTTAAATTATCCAATGGAAAAATTATTGCAAGCGGGCTTAATTAATGCCGAAGGAAACGAGCTATTAAGAAACCGTTTAGTCTTTGCAATTAAAAACCAATACGGAGAAATCGTAGGTTTCAGTGGTCGTAGTTTAAGTGAATCTAATGCAAAATATATCAATTCACCAGAGAGCGCTCTATTTGATAAATCTGCAATACTTTATAATTACTCGGATGCTAAAGATTTTATAGAAGCTAATAAAGAAATAATTATTGTTGAAGGTTACATGGATGTTATTGCTTGTTATCGTGCAAATATAAAAAATGTTGTTGCGATTATGGGAACAGCCTTAACTAGCAAACATCTTAGTTTGCTTTATGGAAAGAAAATTAAAATTTTTTTAGATAATGATAATGCTGGAATTACAGCTACTTTAAAAACCGTGAAAACACTGCTAGCTAACAGTTTTCAAAGTATTCAGATTGTAATAAATCCGTACCAAAAAGATGCTGATGAAACATTGAACGAACAAGGTGTTAAAGCATTGCAAAAAGTCATAAATACCACTAAAGATGCAATTGATTTTATTTATAATGTTTTAATCAATAATTATAAGATTGATAAAAATTCTGATTTTGCAGCGATAAAAGAATTTGCAAAAGAATTTGAATTGTATTTAAGATATTACCCCCAAGAAACTCAAAACTATTTTATAAATAAAATAAAAAATGAGTTCAATTATGAATTGATAATTTCTTATCTTCATCATAAGTTGTTATTTGATAATAAAAATAACGCACAAATAATTAATGAAAACAATTTTGCAAATGATATATATGGTGATTGAAAATTAGTTCAAGAAGATTATCATCTTCAGAATAAAAAAAATGAATTTTGAGATACAATTAGTCATTACAAAAGATTTAAGGTTTTAGTATTCTTATTATTAAGAAACGATTTTGCGCAATTATTTTATCAAAAACAAGGAATAGATATTTTATTTAGTCAGCCTTCTGAATTGCGCGATTTATATAAAGAAATCAAACTTTTTAACCTTGAGATTACTAAAAATATTCAACAAGCAATATTTGATAGTATAACAGAAGCATACGAAAATATAGAAGTAGAAACTAAAATTAAAGTATTTAAGAAACAACTACAGGATTTGTTTATAAACATATCTAAATATCAAAATAATAGTGATTTATCTACATATTTCAATGAATATTTTAATCAATGTCAACAACAAATAGATCAAAGTTTTTTACAAGCCAAACATAATAAGGTAGAATTTAAATTATTACCTTATATTAGGGAAGCGGGAAAAGCAAATCAAGATTTTTATATAAAAAATAAAATACATAACAGTCAAAAAATCAACGATTTTAATGAAAATTTAAATCAATTAAAAAAAGAAAGTATAAAAATAGAAAAGAGGTAAAATGTCTCAATTTAAAGAAGTTATTAAGCTTTTAAAAACTGAAATGAAGTCTCGTAAAGAAAAACACCTCTCACAAGAAGAGGTTTTTGATATTTTATTAGAACATAATTTAAGTTTAGAGGCAGATGATTCTGATGAATTTTTAAATGCATTAATGAAAGCAAAAATCGTTGAAGATCATGTTGATTTTGGCGATATGGATGACTATGATAAAGATGCTATAGAAGCGGAAATTAATAAATCCAAAAAGACTCATCAAAAAGATGAAATTTTAGAATCACAAGATGAATTAGAAGATTTTGATGACGATATGAGTGATTTTTCAGAACCAGATTATGATCTAGATGATTTATCTAAAAACGACGATAAAGAATACTTTGAAGATGAAGACGAAGATGAAGATGAGGAAGAGGAAGAAGAAACGATATATTCTGATGACTCTTCAGACGATGATGAATTCAATTTCGGAGATTTTAATTCTGAAATGTTATCATCCAATATGACATTATTAGAAACTGAAACTAAGAAATCACGTGTGTTAACTAACAAGCTAACCGAAACAAATGATATTGTTAAATGATATATGCGTTGAATTGGTAAATATGGAAAGCTATTAACAGAAGAAGAAGAAAAAGCATTATCAGAAGAAATGGATAGGGGAGGTTTTAGAGGTAAAAGAGCACGCGATAAGTTAATTTTACGTAATTTGCGTTTGGTTATTAATAATGCGAAAAAATATAAAAATCGTGGTTTATCATTCATTGATTTAATTTCCGAAGGAAACCAAGGAATTATGAAAGCAGTACAAAAATATGATGTAACTAAGGGATATAAATTTTCTACCTATGCAACTTGATGGATTAGACAAGCTATAACCCGCGCGGTAGCAGACCAGGCACGTACAATCCGTGTCCCTGTGCATATGGTTGAAACAATTAATAAAGTTTCTAAAATTGAGCGCGAATTGCAACACGAATTGGGTGTTGATCCTACTCCAAAACAAATTGCAGAACGCTTAGGCGGCGAGTTTACCGCCGATAAAGTTAGCTATATTAAAAAAATAAATATTGACCCAATTTCGTTGGATAAACAAGTAGGAAAAGAAAATGATTCATCATTTAGCGATTTTGTAAAAGATGAAGTAGTAATTAATCCAGTAGATTATTCAGCGAAAGAAGAACTTAAGACAATTTTATTAAATATGATTAGCGAACTTGAAGAAGATGAAAAAGAATTAATTTGTCGTCGTTTTGGTGTGGGTTATGATAAAGACGGTAATCGTTATCGGGTACATTCGCTTGAAGAGCTTGCCATTATGCGAAATAATGTTTCGAAAGAAAGAATTAGACAAATAGAAAATAAAATTTTAAGAAAACTTAAAAATAATGCTAAATATGGTAAGAATTTAAAAGACTATTTAAGTAATTAAAATGACTATTAAACAAGTAATAGAGTTTTTAGAGGCAAAATTTCCGATATTTTATAAAGAGGATTGAGATCCAAGTGGATATGCGTTAAAAACAAAGCAAAACAAAAAAATAACAGGAATTATGATTGCTTTAGATTTAAATATGGAAGTTTATCAAGCAGCAATTACACATCAATGTAATTTAATTATTACACACCATCCCTTTGTCTTTGAAAAAACACGTTCTGAGATTCAACAAAAAGCCCCATATAAAATTCCGATTTTAAAAATGCTACGTATTAATCAAATTACAGCATATTCTATCCATACTAATTTTGACAATTTTATTCACGGTACATCTTATCAAATTGCTTATCAGTTAGGTTTAAAAGACTTTATTAAAGTTGAAGATAATCAATATTATGTAATAGTTGATATTAAATTGTCAATTAATGAGATTCTAAAATTACTAAAAAATCAGTTTAATTTACAAGATTTTCGTAGTAATTTTAAATATTTAGATACTAAATTTACTGAATTAATTTTCTTTGCTGGTTCTGGTGATATTGTAGTAATTAATGAACTCTCACAAAAACATAAACACGCACTTTTTATCACAAGTGATATCAAATGAAGTGACTGAATAACATATAGCGAACAAAAAACAGCCATTTTAGAAATTCCGCACTTAATTGAACAAGTTTTTGTAAATTATATGTATAATTTACTTATAAATTCGTTTGATAATTTACCTATTTTTAAATACGAACTATCAAACTTATTTTATAATTTAAAATTTTAAAGAAAGGGGAAAATGAAAATTCACAAAAAAATCGGACTATTTGTTTCATTGATGCTGATTGTCGGTTCGGTTGTAGGTATCGGGATATTTTTTAAAAACCTAAGTATTTCCAGAGTTGTAGAAGGAAATGGGGTTTCTTGATTGCTTGCCTGAATTATTGGTGGAATTATTTCGCTATCAGCAGCATTAAGTTTTGCAGAAATTGGTTCGTTCAAGAAAACAAAATTAGTAGGATTATCAAACTGAGCATATAAAGTTTCGGGGTCTCGGTTTGGATATTTCACAGCAGTAAATTATTCAACATTTTATATGGGAATCTTAGCAACTGTTTTAGGGATTTTTGGTTCAGAAATCATTTTTAAATTCATTGCTACTGTTTCTAATTTAGACTTTAATAAAATCCATATAGGTGTGCATATTTTGGTTGGATTCTTATTGGTTATAACATTTTTAGTAATTAATCATTATTCGGTACGAACAGTGGGGATAATGCAATCCTTATTTACCGTTTTAAAATTCATTCCATTATTAGCGGCACTTTTAATTGGAATTATATTTCCCAATACACATAACTCTAACCCATCTGGAGTAAATGCATTTGTAAGTGGTTCATTTTCATTTAAAGCGGTAGTTTCAGCATTACCTGCAGTATTATTTGCATATGATGCATTCTTGACTTCTGCATCATTATCACACAAAATGAAAAAGCCAAGCAAAACTTTACCAAAAGCAATTTTACTAGGAATGATATTAGTTTTAGTAACTTATACATTAATTGCGGTTTCTACTATTTTACATAACAAAGGATACGTGGGTGATTTGCTAAGAGACTCACTTCCAAAAACCGTAGCAATATATATTGAACCTATAATTTTATTTTTCTTAATAATTTCAACACTAGGAGTTATTAATGGACTTACATCTGCGTTCTTTAATGAAGTAAGTAATGTAGTTAACACTAAACTTTTATTTGCTTCAAAATGATTTGTTAATCGTTTCGGATTATCTGCAGCAACATTTATTTATATTGGATTTATCTTGGGATTTTGATCATTATCAATCTTCATTCCATCATTTGTTTTAAATTCAGATATTTTAATTGATGCCGGCTCTGGATACCCGACCATATTCTTCTTTAATATTTATGCTTTAATTATTGCTTTATATGCATTTAAACGTGGAAAAATAGAAGAAACAACAAAAATTAACAAAGTTTTATTCTACATCTCTGCAGTATTTACTGTAATAGGAATTGCAGTTTTAGAAATTGTATATTTAGTTGCTGTATTTACTTTCTTAACAGAACCAAATAAATCAAATCCGAATGGATGAGGATTATTTGCAGATAGAAACTCAGCGGCCTTTCCATTTTATCTACCTGTTGTTTATATTATTATTAATATTTTATTCTTTTTAGTATGACCATACATTAATTTATATTTAGAACGTAAATTCTTTGGAAGACATTTAATTAAAGAATTTAGTTCATTAATTATGATAGATGAGAAAGAAGAACATCCTGTTGCGGGAGAAAAAATAGTTCTTCCAGACACCGGAATTGTTGTATATAACAATCAATATAATAGAGCAGAAAAAGTTGATGAAAAGAAAAATAAATAATATAAAATAAACCCAAAACTGGGTTTATTTTATAATAAAAAATAACCTAACGATATAGGTCATTCTTCTTAATCTACTGTAAATTCAGTAAATTTATCATTTTCAACAACTAAGAATTTGTCACCTTTTTGTATTCCGTAAGGAATTAAGGTTTCATATGCTTTGCTTGGATCTTTTTTAACTACATTAAATAATTTCTTAGAATCTACTGAAACAAAAACACCTGAATAAACTCCGAATCCATGAATTAATTTTTCATTATCTAATAATCCAATTGTGATGGTATTTGGACGGAATTTAGATACATGTTTTAACAATTCTCCACTACGTGAAAGCACTACAACATATCTATATTCACCATCTTTAGTCTTTTTAGCGACGTGAAATGAAATTTGAGCACGTTTGTTATCTTGCTCACAATTGCATCAAACTGCATCTAGTTGTCTTTCATAGTAATTTCTTGAATAGAATTCTTGTTCTGCACGTTTAGAGATTGCAGTCATGGTTTTAACTGACTCTAACGGAAATGAACCGTTTGCGCTTTCTCCTGAAAGCATTGTTGAATCTGCACCTAATTCTACTGCGTAATAAACATCAGTTACTTCTGCACGAGTTGGATGTGGTGAGTTTTCCATTGAATCTAACATTTGAGTAGCTACAATCACCGGCTTTCCTGCTTCACGACATTTACGTATCATTTTCTTTTGATAAAAAGGAACATCATAATAAGGAATTTCTAAACCTAAGTCACCACGGGCTACCATGATTCCATCGGCTGCTTCAATAATTTCATCAATATTTATGCATCCTAAATGCGATTCAATTTTTGCAATAATTTGAATGTGTGAACCACCGTTATCATTCAAAACTTTTCTTAAATCATGAACGTTTTTTGCTGTATTAACAAATGACGCAGCTACGTAGTTAATTCCTTGGCTAATTCCGAATTTAATATCATTAATATCCTTTTCTGATAAAAATGGCAATGAGAAATCAACTCCAGGTAAATTAATTCGTTTGTTGGTTTTTAATTTATGCGTATTTTCAGCACGAACCTTTACATATCCTGTACCTACTTCAATAACAACGGTTGATAATTTACCGTCATCTATTAAAACTTGATTACCTACCACTAAATCTTTAGCCATATCATAGGCTACAGTGATTTCGGTTGGTGTTCCTTCAAAATTTAAATATTTTTCTTGTGTGGTATGAATTAAGATTTCACTTCCTGCAGATACTAATTGTGCCCCATCTTTCATTTTACCAACACGAATTTCAGGTCCTTTGGTATCTAAAAGTAGTGAGACCGGAATATGTAGTTCTTTAGAAATTTCTTTAGCTAAAACAAATTTATTTGCTTGTTCTTCATAGGAACCATGACTAAAGTTTGCTCTAACAGTTGAAACACCATTTAAAATTAAAGAACGCATCATTGCAATATTGTCGCTAGAAGGCCCAATTGTAGCGATTAATTTTGTGCGTTTATCAGTAAGCTTCATTTATTCTCCTAACTTATAAATTTATATAAATTTATTGTACCAAAATTATTTGAATTTTTAATACTATATTAAGTGGTTTTGGGATTTTTGTGATTTAAAAATAGCCAAAATAGCAATTATTTTGAAATTTTTGCATTTGTTTATTTTTATTGTATTAATTTTTATTATAATTTAATTAAATTTATATAAAAACAGGAGACATAAATGAAAAAAACAATTAATGATGTTGTTTTAAAAAACAAAAAAGTCTTGATTAGGGTAGATTTTAATGTTCCTCTAAAAGACGGCGTAATTACATCGACAAAAAGAATTACAGCAGCCTTACCCACTATTAAAAAAGTCGTTTCAGAAGGTGGAAAGGCAATTATTCTTTCGCATTTAGGTAGAGTTAAAACTACTGACGACTTACAGACTAAATCCTTAAGAGTAGTATCTATAGAATTAGCAAGACAACTTAAAAAATCAGTTAGTTTTGTTGCTGAAACACGTGGAAGATTAGTTGAAAAAGCAGTTCAAGCGATGCAACCCTGTGATGTTTTAGTTTTAGAAAATACTCGTTTCCAAGATCTAAATGATAAGGCAGAAAGTAAAAACGAAATATCGTTAGGTAAATATTGAGCTTCATTAGGTGATGTATTTATTAATGATGCGTTTGGAACTGCGCATAGATCACACGCTTCAAATGTTGGTATTTCTAAAAATATCGCCGAATCCGCTTTAGGTTATCTAATGGAAAAAGAGGTTACTTCATTAGATAAAGTAATTAAAAATCCAACACACCCATATGTTGCAATAATTGGTGGAGCAAAAGTTTCTGATAAAATTCAGATGTTAGAAAATTTAATTCAAAAGGCAGATAAAATGATAATTGGTGGTGGAATGGCTTATACATTCTTGAAAGCAATTGGATATTCAACTGGAATTTCTTTAGTTGAAGAAGATTTTGTACCAATGGCTAAAGAATTTTTAGCAAAATACAAAAACAAAGTAATATTGCCGGTTGATCATGCAGTTGCAAGAGAATTTAAAGATCTTAAACCAGAATTCCAAACTGGCGGAATCAAAGATGGTTATATGGGATTAGATATTGGTCCAAAATCTATTGAATTAATTAAACAAGCGCTACAAGGAGCTAAAACTGTTGTTTGAAATGGTCCAGTAGGAGTAGCGGAGTTTGAAAATTATAAAAATGGTACATTCTCTATTTGTCAAGTAATTGCAGAATTACCAAACGCATATACTGTAGTTGGTGGGGGTGATTCAGTTGCTGCTGTCGAAAAACTTGGAATGACTGATAAATTCTCACACGTATCAACTGGTGGTGGAGCAAGTTTAGAACTACTTCAAGGCTTACCATTACCTGGCGTAGAAGCAATTCAAAATAAATAATATCTGTTTTAAACTAAATTTTTTGGTCTTTTTTCATACTTGCTTATATTTTTAAAAATATAAATAGTAAAACAAAAATTTAAAAATCCACATTGAGTGGATTTTTAATATTAATATCTATTTAGACATTGCTGAAAATTGTCATAATCACTTATCAAGTGATAATAATACTTCGTCAAAAATAGGTTGTACTCTATCGGTCCATTCAAAACCTTCAGATAAAGTTAATAAGGTTTTTAAGTCTTCAACTAAAAATGATACTGCTTGTTTGTAATCAAAAGTTCTTGATTTTTCTTCTTTAATTACTGAAAGTTCTAGAACTTCTTGAAAACTTCCTAAAGCAACTCCGCCTTGCATAACTACTTTTTCAGCAATCTCATCAACAAACTCTAGAACGTCTTCTTTAAGTTTGTCAGTTTGTGAATGAATTTCAAAAAATTCTAATCCTTTTACGTTTCAGTGAATATTGTTAACTTTTTGATAGAATACTTGTAAACTAGCTTGTACTTCTTTTAATTTTTGTGTTTCTTTCATATTTCCTCCGGGTTATATTATAATAAAAAACAAAAAAAAAAAAAAAAAAAATAAAAAAAAAAAAAAAAAAAAAAAAAAAAAAACAAGCATTTGCTTGTTGTTGGCCATTAAAAATGAAATGGAGCGAGTGAAGGGAATCGAACCCTCATAGTCAGCTTGGAAGGCTGAAGTTCTGCCATTAAACTACACTCGCAACTCTTAAATTGCTATATTATTATAGCAATAAAAGAAAATATACAAAATAAAATTTTTAAATTTTTAAAATATTTTATTAAAAAAATTCTAATATTTTATTTAAGTAAAGTTTGTTTTCTTTTTTTATAAATTATCATATATTTTTTTAGCAACTTCTTTAGGACTTTGTTCCCCATTTAAAATAATTAATTCATTATTATTTTTATAATAATTTAAAAGTGGTTGAGTTTGTTGGTTATAAATGTTAAGGCGATTAATTATTTTTTCAGGTTTATCATCGGTGCGAACCATTAATTCTGAACCATCAATATCACAAATTCCTTTAATTTTGCTTGGATTAAATTTTATGTGGTAACCGTGCCCAAATTTTTTGCAACTTCTGCGACCTGATAAACGTTCTAATATTACCTCATCGCTAACAGTTAATTGGATTACTTGAAATTGAAATTCAGGAAGTTGTTTTAAAAACTTAGCTTGAGATATAGTTCTTGGATATCCATCTAAAATAAAAAGTTTTTTTTCATTTTTAAGCTTTAAAATTGCGTTTTTAACTATTTCGTTAGTAATTTCATCTGGAACATATCCGCCTGAATTTACATAAAATTCTACTTTTTGACCTAATTCGGTTTTATTTTGTATTTCATTACGAAAAATAAAGCCAGTTGATAGGTGCACTAAATTTGCCTCTTTGGCAATAATTTCAGCTACGGTACCTTTACCAGCGCCTGGCTTACCCATTAAAATTAAATTTTTTGTTATCATAATAAACCTGCATCATTTGTATTTTTATTATTATTAGAATTATTTATATTAATGTTTTCATAATTTTGTTGAGTTAAACGTTTTGCTTTTGATAATCTATTTGATTTATTTCTTGCTTTTAGTTGGTCAAGTGTTTCTAATGAAGTTGAAACTAAAATCATCAAACCAGTTCCACCAAAAGCAATTACAGGTGGTAGAATGTGTAGCATAATTGATACAAATTGCATACTTCCTAAAATTAATAAATATAATGCAGAAAATACACTCAAACGAAAGACAATACCCACTAAATAGTCTTGTGTTTCTTCACCTGGTCTAACTCCGGGAATGAATGTTGAATTCTTTGAAAAATCTTCAGCAATTTTATCAACTTTTGATTGTTGAATCCCCATTAAAACCGAGAAAACTAAAATAATTATAATTAATAAAGTAAATCCGATAGGTTGAGTAAACTGTAAGTTTGTATTTATTCATTGTTTTGAAGGACTTGAATTTGGTAAAACATTAGCAATCATAGTAGGAAAAGATAAAACTAGCATAGCAAAAATAATTGGCATAATTCCTCCAGGATTGGCTTTAATAGGTAATTTACCCATTTCTTTACGTGTTTTTGAACGCCCGGCACCAACTTGTTGGATAGGAATATGTCTTTCTGAAACATAAACGATTGCAATGATTATAATTACAACAACATAAACTAAAACATAGGCGAAGAAACTTACCACACCCCTCATAATGTTTCCACCATCTCCAATGTAATATGCAACAGCTGATTGAAATTGAAATGGTAATCTTGAAGCAATACCAGTAAAAATAATTAAACTAGTTCCGTTACCCACACCTTTATTAGTTATTTGTTCAGAAATGAATAAAGCGAATAATGAGGCGGCAACCAAGATGGTAGGAATAATAAAGTAAACTAATAAATTTTCACTAAAATATTGCGTTCCGACAATTTGGATAAAAATAGATTGTGGGGCACCGCTTGAGAGTGTTCTTGTTAAGAAAATTGCTTGTGGGTATGCTATTAATAAAGTAATAAATCTAGTAATAACATTAATTTTTTTACGACCTTGTGGGCCACTTTGACTCATCCGATGAATAGGAGGAACAATTTTAGATTGTAAAATCATCATTATTAGGGAAGCATTAATGAATGGGCTAATTCCAAGGGCCAAAAGCGAAAATTGACGTAAACCTCCTCCACCAATCAAATTTAAAGTATTTAAAAATGAATTGCTACTCAGTTGGCTTGGATTTGAGATTCTAATAAAAGGCGCTGTAATAGTAGTCCCTAACACAAAAATAGTTAACATTACCAAAGTAAAAATAATTTTTTTTGTTAGATTTTTATTAACTCAAAACCCTTTTCAATGGTTTGTAAATTTATATCATAAATTTGAAATATTTAACAAATTAACTCCTTTATAAAAAATTAAAATAATTATATAGAATTTTTAAATTTTCGTTTACTAACAAAAAGATATATTTAAACTTTTAAGATTTATTAATTAACTACTAAAAAGTGCTTTGAAAATATAATCTTTAGCAATGATATTTTTATTTTGACTTTTCATAATATAATAAAAATATGACTAATAAAGAATATGATGCAAGTAGTATACAACAACTTAAAGGTTTACAAGCAGTTCGTAAACGTCCAGGAATGTATATTGGGGGAACCGATGTTAATGGTTTACATCATTTAGTTTGAGAAATAGTAGATAATGCTATTGATGAAGTTTTAGCAGGGTATGCAAATAAAATTTCAGTAATTTTACGTAAAGATGGTTCGGTTTTAGTGTCCGATAATGGGCGCGGAATTCCGGTTGATATAGTAAAAGGTGATACACGAACTGGTGTTGAAGTAGTATTTACTGAATTGCATGCTGGTGGTAAATTTGATTCGAATGCTTATAAAACATCTGGTGGTTTGCATGGAGTTGGTTCTAGCGTAACCAATGCTTTATCAACCAAATTAATAGCAACAGTGGCGAGAAATGGAAAGTTGTATCTTACTGAATTTAATGGAGATAAAATTGTAAAAAGAACCCAAGAAATTGGAGAGAGCAAAACAACAGGAACAACCATTGAATTTTGACCTGATTATACCTTTTTTAAGAATGCAAAATTAAATGTAAATACGATCGCCGAAAGACTCCAAGAAAGTGCTTTTTTGATTTCTAACTTAGAAATTCACGTTGTTAATGAATTAAATAATTTTGATCAAATATATCAATATAACAACGGAATTGAAGCCTTTATTAATTTTTTAAATGACTCAAAAAACTCTATTACACAGGTAATTTCGTTTAAAGGGGAGAAAAAAGACATTGAAGTTGACTTGGGGTTTCAATGAACTGATTCATATTCTAATCTAACATTAAGTTTTGTCAATAATGTAAAAACGCGTGATGGTGGAAATCATGAATTAGGATTAAAAAGTGCGCTAGTTAAAATAATTAATGAATATGCTCAAAAAGAGGGTTTTTTGAAATCAAAAGGAAGTTTTGATATTGATGAAATTCGCGAAGGATTAACATGCGTTATTTCATTAAAAATTCCTGAAAATTTACTAGAATTTGTTGGTCAAACAAAGGATAAATTAGGTACTCCAGATGCTAAAAATGTTGTTGATGAATTGGTTTCTAAATGTTTAGAAAAATGAATTTTAGAACACAAAATTCAATTTAAAAAAGTTTTAGAAAAAATTAAAAATGCTTATGAAATACGAATTGAAGAACGTAAGCGCCGCGATGAAGCAAGACAATCTAAGAAATCATTACGAGAAAAAAATGTTATCAGTGATAAATTAACTCCGGCAACCTCTAAAAAAGCATCTGAGCGAGAATTATTTATTGTTGAGGGGGATTCGGCTGGTGGTTCAGCAAAAAGTGGACGAGATCGGAAATATCAAGCCATTTTACCGCTTCGCGGTAAGGTTATTAACTCTGAAAAAAAGAGAATTCTGGATTTGCTAAAGAATACTGAAATCGCAACAATTATTAATGCAATTGGTACAGGTTTTGGTAAAGATTTTGATTTAAGTAAATGTAATTATAATAAAATTGTAATTATGACCGATGCCGATACTGATGGTGCACATATTCAAATTTTACTTTTAACATTCTTTTATCGTTTTATGAAACCACTAATTGAATCAGGAAAAGTTTATATTGCGATTCCACCTTTGTTTAAGATTACTAACAAAAGTAAAAAGACAATTGAATATGCTTGAGATGAAAATGATTTAAAAGAAATCTTATTAAAAATTAAAGGTGTTTTCGAATTACAAAGATACAAAGGTTTAGGTGAAATGAACGCAAACCAATTGTGAGAAACTACTATGAATCCTGAAACAAGAACCTTAATTAATGTTAATATTGAAGATGCATCTTCAGCTGAACGAAGAGTAAGTACTTTGATGGGTGAGGATTCTGCAAAGCGCCGTGAATGAATCGATTCTAATATAAGTTTTAGAGAAGAAGACATTGATTATATTGAAAAAATGGAAAAAATAATAAAGAGAGAAAATGTAATTTAGTTGAAGAATTTTTAAACTATTACAAAATTAAGATATAATAATTATCTAGTTTCATATTATTTTGTGAGGCTAGAAACCTATAGAAAATTATTTGTTTCGGTAATTAAAATTTATATATTCGTATATTTTCTCAAAAATTTAATTCTTTTTATAGTATATTATTTATTTTTTTATGTTTTTACATTATTAGGAAATTCCTATTAATTTATATTTTTAAAATATACTTACCATAATTATTTTCGTCGTTCGTTTTGTTATTTAATTTTTATTAACATAAAGATTAAAAATTATCATTTTTTATTTTTGTCATTTATTTTTATATTTTAGGTTTTTATTTTTTTCATTTTTAAGGTTTTTAATTTGTTTTTTATTTTCTTGGTGTTTAATAATTTAAGCATTTGCAAGCCTCCTTTATATTTTTTTTAATGTAAAAATTCTTATAATAATTTTATGTGTTTATTAATTTCTTTCTCACATTAATATTCTTAACATCTCTAGAATCATTTTAATAATTTTTTATTATCATAATTTTTGTTAATTTTTGTATTTTTGTCTAAGTTTTAATATTTCTAGACTTTTGATATTTTAGATCAATTTAAATTTATTTACTTTATATAATAAAATAACTTAAATAAAGTTATTTGAACAGTGTGATTTTTTTCTCTTTATAACACAATAGAAAAATTTTTCATTAATAAAATACATAAATAATAATCAAAGCAACCTATAAAAATTCTATTTAATAAAAAATCATAATCACATAATAATGGTGGTTATGATTTTTGTTTAAGTTTTAATATTTCTTTTCAAGTATATGGAAAATCAGCAGGACAACTACGTAACTTTTTAATTCTTAACACTTTATTATCGCGTGTTTTATAATTAGGATTTAAATCCTCAATGTTAATTTCTATTTTTAATTTAGATAGAGCAAAAGCGGCGTTTTTAAGTTCATTATAAACGTTTTTACTTTTTAATAAAACCATTTCAGAGTTTAATCCTACAACATGAAAACCGGCTAAAAGCATACTTTGCACATCCATAACCGCACGCGCAGTTACTAGATCATAGATATTTTTTTGTTTGAAGTCCTCTATACGCTTTTTATAAATTTTGATATTTTTTAACTTTAATTCATTGATTACTAAATTTAGAAAATCACAACGCTTTTGGATAGGTTCGAAAATATCTAAATTAAATATTGGATTTGTAATAAAAAAGGGAACAGAAGGAAAACCTACTCCGGCACCAATGTCTAAAACTTTGCTTATTTGTCGCCCACCAATTGCTTTATGCATAAATTCTAATGATTCTAAAATTCCCTCTTCTCATAATGCATCGCCACTAAAACCAGTTAAATTCATTATTTTATTTTTTTCTTCAATAAGTTCAACATATTGACAAAGTTTTTCAAAATTTCAATTATTTTGCTTACATAATTGTTCTACAATTTGTTTTTTTGAATTCATATTTATACTTTACAAAACAAAAATGTGATTTGATTTACATCTTCGCAATTTGTTTGTGGTATTCTTTATAAATTTCTGAAATGCTACTCCCATTAAAAGAGGCGCTAATCACCCTTCCTAAAAAGTCACCCAAAGAAACGATTTGTAATTTTTTGAATTTTTTTAGTAGTTCATAATTGTCTACACTGTCAGTTACAATTACTTTATCAACATCGGGATGGTTTTCAAAAATTTCAAAACCATGATTAAACAATCCGTGAGTTGCGGCTACAATAACCTTTTTTGCGCCATATTTTTTTAAAGTTTCAACCGCCTTTAGAATTGTTCCTCCGGTATCAATAATGTCGTCAATAATTACTGCATTTTGATTTTCAATGTTTCCTAAAATCCCCATAACTTCAGTTTGATTTATACCATTTCTTCTTTTGTCAATAATACAAATATGTATAGTTTGTGAGATTAATTCAGCAAGTTTTCTAGCACGAACAGTTCCGCCGTGATCTGGCGAGACTACGGTAAATTTTTCTTTAGTTTCTTTAAGTGCAATAGAAAGAGGATATTGACCTCTTAAATCATCGACTGGGATATTAAAGAATCCTTGAATTGACGGATTGTGTAAATCAACACAAGTTACTTTTGTAGCACCTGAGGTTTGTAACAAATCAGCAATTAATTTAGCACCGATCGGTTGCCTTCCGCTGGCTTTGCGATCTTGGCGGGCATAACCATAGTAACTTAAACAAACATTAATACTTTTGGCGCTTGCGCGTTTAAGTGAATCAATAAAAATTAATAATTCCATAATATTATCATTAACTGGTTTACTATTGCTTGCGATGATAAAAACGTCTCTATTACGTACTGTTGGTCCTGAAACAAGCATTACTTCACCATCGGCATATATAGTACGATTGATTTTTGAGACTGGTACTCCAACTATTTTTGATACTTTTTCAGCTAATTTTAAAGAATTTTCCATTCCAAATAACACTATATTTTCCTTATGCATTACTTCCTTTCATGTTTTTATTTTACCTTATTTATATTATTTTCATAAATAAGGTAAAATTTAATAATGATAAATTAAGGGTAAAGATTAAACTAAAAAAATATTGCTGCTATCAGCAGTCTTATTAAGTTGTGTTTTTATTGTAAAAGTATTATGTCAATTTACACAAATTGTAAGCACCATAATAAGAAAGTAAATTCATCAAACCTCTAAATTCAAAAACAAAAGAATAATTATAAGATCTTATCGGTAAAAAGAAAATAACAAAGCAACAAAAAATAGATACCTACGATTTTAAACACTTAAGTAGAACGTGAATTTGTATTTAAGAATCTGCCTGTTCGGAGTTCTAGATTTGGTGTTTTAGATGTTTATTTTTGGCAAAGATAATGTAATTCTTTTATCACCAGAAGACAAAGAAATGATGTGCTATTGAATATAATTGCAAAAAATATAGTTTCTGAAAACTCTTTCTAAAACAGAAAATTCTTATGCAAATTTAAATAATTTTAATAGAATTGGAACTGCATGTATTAGAACTTAATGAGAACGGGTAAATACCTGTTTTTATATATAGTAACCTGCATTTTGGATAATATTTTTTAATTCACCTTGGAGTTTTTGGTTTT
The DNA here is from genome assembly GCF_004365095.1 of Mycoplasmopsis mustelae. Lineage (NCBI taxonomy): Bacteria > Bacillati > Mycoplasmatota > Mycoplasmoidales > Metamycoplasmataceae > Mycoplasmopsis > Mycoplasmopsis mustelae. The sequence continues at coordinate 339,397 of NZ_SOCN01000001.1, read as the reverse complement.
CTTCTTCAGAAACAGTTGTTAGATATTTATCTAAGTTGTAGTATAAATTTCAAAAAACTTGTAATTTCTCTGTGGTTTGGTTGAATTGATGGTTGTGATTTGAGCAAATAAAACCACCGTTATTAATTGAAAAATCAATTAAATTTTTACGACTCCCACATATATAACAACTATTAAAGGAAGGTTTAATACCAAAATAAGTTGTAGCTTGCGCATAAAAATATGTTAAATATTTTTCTACATTTGATGTATTATACTTACTTAGGTTTTTTACATAAATTTCAAAAAGATGATTAGGAAATTTAAGGTGTTGAAATAATTTAACAAGTTTTAAAAAAAAGAGATTAATAATAGCGTTTGTAATATCAAAATTATGTATAAAATGTGCTTTTTTAAGTCGTCCGATCCTGTTTTTTAGGCGACTTCGAAAATATTCAATTTCTACTAAAGCACCAATTTGCAAATTTGCGCGATTTTTAGAGGTTTGCTTATTTAAACCTTGGGTAAATAGTGCTAAATAACCATATAAAGTAAAAAAAGAAACTAAAAACTCATTTTCTGCTTTTTGTTCAATTCTTAACACCACAGCTTTAATTACTTTTTCTGCCATTTTTTTCCTAAATAAAAACTTTTTTAATATTAATAATAATATTATAAAATAAATATATAAATATATTTATTGTCTAGATTTAATAATTAAGAGGTCTTAATGGAAATTTTAAAATTGAAAGAAATGCTCGTAGACATTGCAATTTCAATTCCAGGAATTAAGGAAATTAATTTTTTAACTGATGAATTAGCACAAAACTCCGGTTTACAGAATTCTAATTCTGAAGTTCTTACTGATCGTGTGAATGTAATTTCAACACCAAATGGATATAATTTTTTTATCTCAGTTACTTTAATTGTAGGTATTTTTGCGCGAGTAATTATTAGCGAATTTCATCAAAGACTAACTTTTGAAATGAAAAAAAATCAACTTAAATTCAATAAACTAACCATAATAATTGAAGGGATTAAGTAATGTCAAAAATAATACTGGATAGTCATACTTTTTTAAAAGGAATGCTTTCAGGGACAAATTTATTAATTAATGCAAAGAATCGAATTGATGCTTTAAATGTATTCCCTGTACCTGATGGAGACACCGGAACAAATATGTCTTCAACGATATCTTCAGCAATAGCTAAGTTAGATGATAGTTATTTTAATTTACCTATTTCTGAAGTTACCAAACAATTAGCTTTAAATATGATGTATGAGGCGCGCGGAAATTCGGGCGTGATTTTATCGCAAATTTTTAAGGGTTTCGCTATAGGATGTGAACATAAAACAGCGTTAGATTTATCTAGCGTTTTAAAAATCTTTGATGACGCAAAAGAAAGAGCATATAAATCAGTTTTTACACCGGTTGAAGGAACAATGTTGACAGTAATTCGTGAGACAACCGAAATGTTACATAATGAATTTGATGAAAAGACTGATGTAGATTTACTAACTTTTTGAAGTAAAGTTTTGGAATTTTCGCGTAAAAGTTGTGACGAAACACCCAATAAACTAAAGACCCTGCGTGAAGTGGGAGTTACTGATAGTGGTGGAGAAGGACTTTATTTAATTTTTAAAGGTTTTTATGAATTTTTAAAAGGAAACCCTATTGAAAAAACAGATCAAAACGAAGATATTTCGGTTTTTGTTTCAGATAACGAGATATATAATGGTGAATTTGGTTATTGTACCGAGGTTTTAATTGATTTAAAAGACCAATTTTCTTTTGATAAAAAGGTTTTATCAAAAAAAATGAATCAAGTTGCTTCATCGTTAGTAATAGTGAATGATAATAATTTATTAAAGATTCATGGACACACAATTCAACCTGGAAAATTTTTGAATATTGCACAGAAATATGGTGAATTTATTAAAATTAAATCTGAAAATATGACATTACAGGCCAACAATTCAAAAACTCTCTATCAAAAAAACAATGATGAAGAGGCGGCTGAATGTGGAATTGTTTCATGTAATTTAGGGAGTGGAATAGTTTCTAGAATGACCGAATTAGGGTGTGATTATGTTGTAGAATCAGGGCAAACTCAAAACCCATCTGCTCAAGATTTAATTAATGCGATTTCTAAAGTAAATGCTAAAAATATCTTTATTTTACCAAATAATTCTAATGTTATTTTAGTTGCGCAACAAGTCGCACAAGTTGTTACTGATAAAAAAGTTGTTGTGATACCTACTAAAACTCAAATTCAAGGATTGACCGCGGTTTTAAATTTTAACCCCGAATTTACTCTGAAAGAAAATGAAGAATTAATGCTAAATAGCATTAAGGATGTTGTAACCGGTGAGATAACTAAATCAACTCGTAAAACAAACTTAAATAAAGTTAATATCAAAAAAGGTGATTATTTAGGTCTTTTAAATGGAAATATAATTTTATCAGAACGCAAGATTCATAACACGTTTAAAAAATTAATTGCCAAAATGATTAAACCTACTAGTCAACTTTTAACAATGTATTATGGTGATGACATTGATACTACTACAGTTTGAGAATTAAGTAACTATATAGAAGCAAATTTTGAAGTTGAAGTGGAAATAGTTGAAGGCAAACAACCTAATTATCAATTATTAATTGGGGTTGAATAATGAATCGTATTGTTTTAGATGCTAATGGTTTGGATTTATCACCACAGGTTGCCTATGATGCTGCCTTAGAGTTTTGTTTGCAAAACAAAGACGTAAAAGTGATTTTAATCGGTGATATCAAAAAAGCAGACCGCCAACTTAATAATTTAGAAGTTATTTTTAATGATTATAAAAATAGTGATCCGCGTAACATTCTTGGTGGTTTAAAGAAACCAACTTCAATGAATAAAGCGATTGAACTTCTACAAGACAATCAAGTAGATGGAATTATTTCTGGCGGTGATTCAGGCTCTTATATTAGTGCATTAACTTTAAAAGCTAAAAGATTACCAAATTTATCAAGACCCGCATTTATGCCTATTATTTCAACATTAAATAATCAAAAAATGTTACTTTTAGATGTTGGCGCTAATTTAGAAATTAAAGCGGAATATTTGTATGAATGAGCTAAATTAGCTGATGTGTTTTATCAGACTATGTTTGATAAAACTAATCCTAAAATCTCGCTAGTAAATATCGGGACCGAACCTTATAAAGGACCACAAATAACTCGGGATGCACATCAATTAATTTTAAATGATAAATCATTAAATTATATTGGTTTCGTTGAAAGTCGTAATTTATTAGATGGACAAATTGATATTGGTGTAATTGATGGTTATGGTGGAAACTTGATTATAAAAAGTTATGAAGGTGCAATTACTAGTTTTAAAAATTCACTAAAAAACGAAATTAAAAACTCATTGAAAGCGAAAATTGGTGCTTTATTTTTAAAGCAAGCATTTAAGAATATCGCTTTAAAATTAGATTATCGCAATGTTGCTAGTGCTTGAGTGATAGGTGTGAATGCATTGGCTTTAAAAGTACATGGTGCTTCAGATCGAAAAACATTATATAATGCACTAAAACAAATGAATGAAGCAATAAAAAAAGATTTATTAAATAAACTTACAGGTGCTTTAAATGAATAAAAAAGACAGACTTTTAGAATTTTTAGATCAAGAAAATATTGTCCCTAAAAATTTAAATTGATATATGTTAGCAACCACTCATAAGTCATATAATACTAATGATAAAACTAAATCTTTAAATTATGAGCGGTTAGAATTTTTAGGAGATTCATTGCTAAATTTTATTGCTTCTACTTATTCGTTTAAAAAATTTCGTGAGAATAGTCAAGGCGAGCTTACTAGATGAAGAGCTTCGGCGGTACAAACCGAAACTTTAAGTGCTGTAAGTAAAAGATTGGGTTTATTACAGATGTTACGAACTGGACCGGGCCAAATGCATAACGATGTTGTTGAATCATTAAAAGTTCAAGCAGATGTTTTTGAGGCGATGTTGGGCGCGATTTTTGTTGATCAAGGACTACAAGTTGCATGAAATTTTGTGCAAAAGCACTTGTTAAACGATGAGAATGAAATGACTATTAGTGAGGGGTTTAGTAGCGGCAAAGATCCTAAAACTCAATTACAAGAATATTTTCAAAGTATCAGTAAAAATAATATACATTATGTATTAGAAGAAAATAATAAACTCTTTACTGCGAGGGCGGTACATGAGGATATGGTTTATGGTGTAGGTAAAGGACATTCAAAAAAAGAAGCAATGATTGAAGCGGCAAAAGCGGCTTTGGATAAGATGCAAAAGAAGGGGATATAAATGAAATTAATAAAAATTGAAGCATTAGGTTTTAAATCATTTGCTGACCCAATTGTGTTACGTTTTGATGGTGGGGTGGCAGGAATTGTAGGTCCGAACGGTTCAGGAAAAAGTAATATAAATGATGCAATTCGTTGAGTTTTAGGAGAGCAAAGTTCTAAAGAATTACGTGGTGATTCAATGGAAGATGTTATTTTTGCTGGTTCTAAAACTGTGCAACCGATGCAGCGCGCACAAGTTACTTTAACATTTGATAATAAAGAAAGATTAAGTTCAGTAGATAGCGATATTATTACAATTTCACGTGTTTTAGAGCGTGGAAAAGGAATAAATGAATATTATCTAAACAATGAAAAATGTCGCCATAAGGATATTAAAGCAATTGCAATGGAAACTGGAATTGGCAAAAGCTCGCTAGCAATCATTTCGCAAGGAACCGTATCTGATATTGCACATTCATCAGATGAAGACCGTAGATTGATTTTTGAGGAAGCGGCCGGAGTATCTAAGTATAAGTTTCGTAAGGCCGAATCATTGAAGAAATTAGAGCGTGCCGAAGATGTTTTGGGGCGTGTTGATGTAACGATTAAAGAATTAGAAAAGCAACTTGTACCTTTACGTAAAAATGCTGAAAAAGCAATGAAATATAAATCAATGGTTGATGAGCTTAAAAAAGTAGAAATTGGTTATTTAGCGCACGAAATTCAAAAGCATACTGAAATTTTTAAAACTTTAACAGAAGAACTTTCAGGGGTTCAGGAAACTGAAGAATCTTATAACAATCAAATTGAAGATATTGATCAAAAAATTTTAAATAAGCGTGAAGAAATTCTTAAAATAAACAAAATTTTATCTGATGCTAGTGGTAAAAAAGAAGGTATTCAAGCAAGAATTCAAACTTTAGAACGTGCAATTAATTCCGAACGGGCACGTAGAGAATTGATTGCAAGCGGACAAGGAAACGTTTCTGAAGAAGAAAGAATTAAAGCAGTTTTAGGTGAATTAAGAACCTTAGAAAATAAATATCGTTATTTAACTGATTCTTTTAAAGAAATGGAAGAGAAACGTAATTTATCAGCCGCTAAAATTTCAGAATTTGAAAATGCAATAAACAATGGAAATATCAAAATCAAAGATTACCAAAATAAATTAGGCCAATTAGTTGCTAAATTAGAATTATTAGAAGAAAAGAAGAATAAACACACTAATCTTTACAAAGGAACAAAAACTGTTTTAGAAAATAAAGTCCTTTTTAAAGGTTTCGTAGGTATGGTGGCCGATTTAATTAAAGTACCACACGAATATCAAACCGCAATCGAAACTATCCTAAAAAATGCGGCACAATATATAGTAGTAGATCATTCTGACACTGCTGTAAAATTAATTAATTTTTTAAAAAAGAATAATGGTGGTAGAGCGACATTTATTCCACTCGCTTCAATAAAACCAAAATTCATACGAGATGATTATTTATTAGTAACGAGAAACCATCCTGGATTTTTAGGGATAGCTGAAGATTTAGTTGAAATTGATGAAAAATACAAAGTATTAAATGGCTTCTTATTAGGTAATGTTGTAGTTGTTGAAGACGTTAATACTGCTAATGAAATCGCAACAATTATGGAACGCAAATACATGATTGTTACTAAGGATGGAGATGTTATCCGTGTTGGTGGTGTTATGGTTGGTGGAACCGTCGAAACTAGTGAAGATGTGATTGGTTTAGATGATAAAATTGTTGAATTAAAAAATTTACTCCCTGGGCTCAAAGGAGTAATTAAGGAAACAGAAAAAAATATTCAAAGAATTCAAGAACGATTAGCAAACGAAAAAACATTTTATAATAACTATAATGCTCAATCATTACAATTAGGTTTTGATGTTAAATCTACTTTTAATCAAATCGAAAAATATAAAACAGAAGCTCAAGTTGCGCAAAGTAAAAATATTACAGTCGATGTAAATAATTTATCAATTTCTGAAGAAACTATTTCAGGTTTAGAAAAAGATTTAAGTATTCTGAATTTTGATATTTCTTCAAATGTACAGATTAAAGAATCTCTAGATTCCTCATTAACTATTTTAGAAGAAGAACGCAAAAAAGTTTCAAAACTATTACAAACTTTAAGTGCTTCATTCAAAGAAAAAACCATTAAATGTGAGCGTTCAAGAGTAATGTTAGAAAAACATAAAGAGAGATTATCTGGACATTACACACTTACTTTGGAATTTGCTAAAGAAAATTATCCACTAACAATGGCTCCTGCAGCAGCTGAAGCATTAGTAAAAGAACTTCGCGCTGAAATTGCTGAATTAGGTAATGTTAATTTAGAATCCATTGAACAATTACAAGAAGTTGAAGAGCGTTATGAATTTAATGTAAAAAACCGAGATGAGGTTTTAGAAGCAAAACGCATTTGTGAAGAAGCGATTGAAGAAATGGATAAGAAAATAGTTGCTCGTCTAACTAATATTGTTGATGATGTAAATCAAGAAATGCATAAGGTGTTTTCATCAATGTTTGGTGGTGGAACCGCAGAAGTTAAATTTGTTGATCCAAAAAATATTCTAGAAAGCGGAATTAGTATTTATGCACAACCTCCAGGTAAAAGTGTAAAAAATCTTAAACTTTTCTCGGGCGGTGAAAAATCATTGATCGCTATATCTTTATTATTTGCAATTTTAAAAGCTAGACCTTTACCACTTTGTATTTTAGATGAGGTAGAAGCAGCCTTAGATGAAGCAAATGTTGTCAGATATGCAGAATACTTACAAGAACTAAAACAGCAAACCCAATTTTTAGTTATAACTCACCGTCCAGGTACAATGTCTCGTGTAGATGCATTATTTGGTGCAACAATGCAAAAACGTGGAGTTACCAGCTTCTTTAGTGTTAAATTAGAAGAAGCGCGTAAATTAGCTGAAAAGTTAGAAACAAATTAATTTAAGCAGTACGGATGTACTGTTTTTTGGTTTCCCAGTTTGGTGAATTAAAAAATCGTTTTTGCCTATATTTAAACAAAAGACGATTTTTTTTCGCTATATATTTGCTATACATTAAACTTTTTATAGTCTTTATAGTCTCGTGTGTTTTTAAAATTAACAAGTAAATTTAATAAACATATGGCTTTTTAATCTGTACTATAGGTAAAAAAGCTTTTTATGTATTTATTTTTAGAAACTTTAGATTACCTCTCTTTAAAAATATCTTTGTATTTATTCGGATATAAATATGCTAGTTTTTTGATTATTTCATAGAATGTTCTTGGATTTAGGTTTAATTCACTGTTTCCAAAGTGTGCAAATTGTGGTGTATCAAAAACTAAAAATCCATTAGAACTTCAACTGCCACCTTGATTATCTAATCCGATAAGATTACCTTGATAATCATAAACACCGGAACCTGATGAACCACTAAATCAATCAAAATCTTCAACTAAACCACTAATAGCCGTTCCGATAGTTTCGACAATATTTGCAGAATCATTGATTTGAATTGGATTATTTCCAATAATATATTCACGATATCTTAAACCGTATGCTGTGTCTTTGTTAATGCAATCCGGGTTTTCACCGCAGAGTCTAGTTTTAGGTAGTGTGGAAATATAAAAATTTAAGTTATTAAATGAGTTTAAAAACATTGATAAACTAGAAAGTTTTAATGGTTTTAAGTTTTTAAAGTTTAGAAAGTGTTGAATTGCGTCTTTTTGTTGTTGAGTTAATAACTTTTCTTGATATATATAAGTTTCTAGGTTTTTGTTTTGAAATTCTTCAAAAAGAGTTTTAAAGTCAATTATCACCATAATGGTGTCTAACTTACTATGAATGTTTGTTTTATTAGAAACCTCAGCAAAATTATCCTTAAATGTATCTAAACCATCATTATTAAAATGTCTTGAAAAGTCTATAAACAAATTATAAATAATCCCTTGTTTATCATTTGGAATATGGTAAGTAAATATATTACCTTCTGGTGATAAACCTTTGTTTTGATCTGTATAAACCGGACGTCTTAAGTCAACAGGTTTATTAATTAAAGTTGGAGCAATTAAATCAATCGTTGTAAATTCGATTTTTTGTTGTGTTTTTGTAACTGTCTTTTTAGCAATTTTATTTAAATCTGCATATTGGTTTATTAAGGTATCTCATACGTGGTAGTTAACAAAAGCATAGAAGCGATAATCGTTAGGATTATCATTAACTTTTGCAAAAATATTTCAAGTTCCATCTAAATTTTTTTCAATTGAAAATGCACGACTTCTAGATTCGTTTAATGCTACAGATTTTGCTTCCTTAAACAGACGTTTCCCTCTATCTTCTTTTTTTGGTAATTCTTCTAAAAGTTTTGGGGTAGTTTCTCCATTTGCACTATAATCAGAAGCTTTTAACTCATAAGTATTATTGTATGCTGTTGACTCTCCTAAAAGGGAGTTGGCATCTAATTTCTTTTGTTGTTGATAAGTAATTTGTTTGGTTTTGGTTTTTTTATCTTGAACTCAGTTTACAAAGAAATCAAAACGATTTATATAACCACCTGATTCGTTTTGGAAATTGTGTAGTGTTAAGTTATCATAAAATTTAAAATTACTATTTCTAGAAGTTATTTGCAATGATAAACGATTATTTTGAAAAATTAAATTAAATTGAATTTTGTTTTTTATTTTTTGATATAAACTTTGCTGATATAAATTGTCTTCAGCGATATAATCAAAAAGGAAATCGATATTATTCATTTGTTGCTTCTGTTTAATATTTTTTAAGGAAACAGGAACTCGAACGCGCGAAGGAATATCATTTATTTCTGTCAAATTATATGATTTTCTTGGATTTAAGTCTAATTCAAAAACAAATCAAAAAATCACATCTTCATCATTAACGCTTGTTTGCATATTAATATCATTTAAATTCACAGTTGCAACGGCTTCTGTTTTAGCATCATTAATTTTAAAGATTGCATTATTTAAATAGTCCCTGGTTTTGAATCAGTGAATATCTTGTTGTTTTGAGTTTTTAAATAAAGTAAAATCTTTTTTATTTTGTTTAAAGTTATTATTTGCAAATCTATGTGTGAGATTATAAAAATCATAATTAAAATCTAACAAGTTAGCAAAGTTTTTAATAGAAAAATTAATCTTAGTTTTTGCATTTTCCTTATTATTTTCTAATTTTAAATCTTGTTTGATTACCAAGCCCCCATGGTTTAAATAAAGATTGTTATCTAATTTTGTATCATTTTCATACAGTTGATCTTTTAGGTGTATATTTGAATTGTTTCAATCAAAATTATATGCAAAAGCAATATTTTTATTTGAAATATCTATACGGTCTAAAAAATTCAGATAACTACCAGAATTTACAACATCTATATATTTTAGTTTATATAAAATTTGTTCTTGAAAAGCAGCTAATGAAAATTTTTGTAATTGTTTAAATGGAATGTAAATTTTTTTGAATGTTTGAACAGTGTTTTTCTCATCAAAATTATCATTATTATTAATGGTTTGATCAAAAAGGTCTTTTTCAGGAGTAAATACTTTAGGTTTTACCTCAAAATAAAATACAAAAACTTTATCATATAGAATTTGTCATTGTTCATTTGTTAGGTTGAAACCTGCGGTTGCAAAAATTTCTTTAGAATTTTCATTTTTATAAATATCAAAATTTTCTAAATTTAAGTTTGTTATTTGAGGCGAAGTTTTAAATTTGTATTTTGTGGCAATATTATAAACTTGTTTAAATTCCTTATTAATAATGATTTCAGTAATAATATATTTGTTAATTGAATTATTTAATAATTTTTTTGAAAATGTTGCTAGACCATTATTAATATTTAAATTTATATATTTACTTCAAGGATTATGATGATCAAAACTTTTAACTAAAACCACTGCAGATGTTATTGTTTGATTTGATTGATTACTTAAATTTAGAGTTATATGATTATTACCAATTGTAATATTATCAATATCAACCATATTGGTTTTTTCTATTAATGTGGTTTCTTTTTCGACCTGTTCTTTTTTATTATAATTTTCTAAAACATTAAAATATTGTGTGTAAAAGTTGTGCTTGGTTATTAAATTATTTTTGTTTAATTCATTGAAAGAATCACTATTTTTAATGTTTATTTCATTTTTTTGTAGTAAATTTGCTTTTTGCAAGTCATATACATTTCCGTATTCGTTTGTTTTTTTATAAACACCCGGAATAGATGTCTCATTTTGAATTTTTGGGTTATCTTCAGTATTAATAGTTTTATTTGGTTCTTTTGGTAGTTGATTTTCAAGTTTATCAAGTTCGGTAGGTTTGGAAATTTCTGGTTTATTTGGTTTAGGATTTTTTGCATGCTGTTTTGTCGGTTCGTTGGTATTTTGATCCTGAATAGATGTTTCAGGGCCTGTTGGTTTTTGTTCAGATTTTTCTATTTTGTTTTTTAGAGTTTGAAAAGTTAAATTTATTAGATATTTTTGATTCATAAAATTTAGATTAGTAATTGTATAAATTGTATTTATATTTAAATTATCAAGCTCTGCAGTTAGGATATTTTTATCAATACTATTTTTTTTGACATTAACACTTTTTGAATTTATAGTTAACGTTATCTCCTTCTTGTTTTGGGTAATGTTATGTGCGAAGATAAAATTTATTGAAGCAGAATTCATTTTTACATCATTTATTTTTGTTCCTAGAAGGTTATTTTCTAAAATCTCTTTTTTATTAGTTTTAAATGATTTATTGTTAATACTTTTTAATGAAATTTCCATATCGCTAATTTTTAAATTATTTATTTCATACATTGTGTGTGCGTTTAGAGATGTAATATTAAAATTTACAATATTGGTATCGGTTTTTAAATTTATCTGATAAATTTTTTTGTTAATATCTAATTTAACATTTGAATTCTTTTTTAGTTTTTGATTAAATTCTAACTTTATTTGAATTGAGCTTTCAGTGATGTTACTATAAGTTATATCAACTAAATTTATTTGTTTTTGTTGTGGTGTTTCTTGGGCTTGACAAGAAATTAGCGCAATATTAGCAACGCTTGCCAGCGATGAAACCTTCACATATTTTGAAATTTTTTTCATAATCAATCCTTATAGTATTTTAAAAGTTATTTTAATTATAATGAAATTTTAAGAATAAAGATATAGAAAGGAAAAAAAAGAAAAAATCATATATTAAAAGAAAAAATTAATAAACTTTTTAAAGTTTGAAATAAATCACATTTTGATAAATATGTTTGACCGTTTGGTACTTTTCGAAACTTGATTTCCTACTCTAGACAGATATTAGAAAAATTAGTTCATTATTAGTTCTTTTCAATGATTTTAAATAATTATTAAAATAAAAATAATCTAAAAACAGAGAATTTAAATTATTGATAAGGATGTTGTTTAAGTTTAAATTATTTTCTCTATAAATAATGCAAAATAACGAAAAAAAGTAGTTTTCAAGTATAAACAAAGTAATTAATGATATTTCTGGAGTGTTTATTAAGTTAAACAAAGATATTTCGAAAATTATTAAGTGAGTTAGCGATTTATTTTTTAATAAAACTTTTGTAGGAATGTTGTTGAAACGACTTATTGTTGCATATTTTACAAAAATTACCTTATAAAACTTGGAAAAAAGTTTGATATTAAAAATATTAATTTTTTTAGTTGCAGAATCTATATCATTATTTCTTAATTCAATATCTTTGACTTTAGAAATATTATTTTTTAATTATAGATTTATAAATATATTTTTAATTATTTATATTAAGATTCTATAAATTCTAAATAGATTTTTGTAAAATTAAAATATGCAAAATAAAAGCAATAAACTTTCGTTTTCGAGAGAAATTAAAAAAGAAATTATTAATAATATTAAAAAAAACGATGAAATCGTTTCTTTTTTGAATGGTTTAATTTTTTCTAATGCTATTATAAATGATGATCATTATATTTTAAATCTTCGCAATAGTTATATCGCAAATAAAGTAGTGCTTAAGTTATATAAAATTAACATCTTATTTCAAAAGGACACAAGCAACACTAAAATTAAAATTTTAAAAAAAGACTTTAAAATTAATTTTTCAATGAATTTTAAAAATAATTTAACTTTTTTCTTTGCCGGAATTTTTGTAGGTGGGGGAAGTATTTCTGATAAAAATTCTACTTCTTATCACTTGGAACTAAAAACTAATTATCAACAACATACTAAAGATATTATTGATAAATTAAATGAATACGAATTTGAATTTCATATGCTAACGCGTAAAGAAAAATATGTAGCATATACAAAAAAGTTAGATTATTTATTAGATTTTTTATCCGCAATTGGTGCGAAAAAATCCTGATTTAATTTGCAAAATATAAAAATTGGTCGTGATATGGAAAATGTAACAAACCGAATGAATAATATAGATATTTCTAATCTAAAAAAAATTGTTTATAGTTCTAATAAACATCTAGAGAATATTAAATTCATTAAACAACATAAACTTATAGAATTATTTGATTCTCAACAATTAATTTCATTTGAAATTAAATTAGAAAATCCCTGAATTTCTCTTACTGATTTAGCAAAGCAACTTCAAAAAGAACATAATATTATTATTAGCAAAAGCGGAATTAATCATTGATTTCGGAAACTAGAAAAAGTAGCACAAAAATATAAAGATGAATTCTAAAATAAGGAATTTTTCAATATTTTTATAAAATAGAAAGTTTTTTAACTTACACGTAGATGTAAAAGTTTTAAAAATAATATTGAGCAAATTTATATAAGCAATTAAATATGATAAAATTAGAAAGCAATCTAAAATATTACATAATTTAATTGCAGAAAGTAGATTACATCTCACCTGATGGCCATAGCCTTGGGTTTAGCTACAATTAAAATGTATCATACTTCTGATACTTTTTTAGTAGGAGAGCGAATCAAACTTTTTAATTATTTAAGGAGAGTATTACTATTCAAGATAAAAGAAAAAAACCTGCTTCAGAGCATTATGTTAATAATGATATTCCTTATCCAAAGGTTTTCTTAATCGGAAGCACTGGTGAAAAAATAGGTGTAAAAACTACATCTGAAGCTATAGAATTAGCTAAGAGTGAAAAAATGGATTTAGTTTTAATTAGCATTGATCCTAAACCTATCGCAAGAATTTTAGATTATGGAAAATTTAAATACGACCGTAAAAAACGTCAAAAAGAAATCAAAGAAAAACAAACTAATATTCAAAATCGTGAAATTCGTTTAACTCCGTTAATTGGTGAGAATGATTTAGTTACAAAAGCAAAAAAAGCTCAAGAATTTCTTTTAAAAGGCGACCGTATTAAGGTTTCTGTAAAACTAAGAGGGCGCGAATTAGGAAGAAAAGATTTAGGCGAAAGTGTGTTGCAAAGATTTTTTGCAAAAGTTGAAAATGTAGCTGATAAAACTACTGAACCAAAATTAGTTAATGAACGTTTCTTAGATATGAATCTCCAACCAAATAAAACAAAAATCGCTAAATACTTAAAAGAAAAGAATCTTAATGTTAATGAGCAAAAAGGTTCTCAAGAAGGAGAAACAAATGCCAAAGATGAAAACTAAGAGCGCTTTGAAAAAGCGTATCAAGGTTACAGGAACTGGTAAAATCTTAAGAGAACAAGCTTACCGTTCACACTTAGCGCAGAATAAAACAACCAAACAAAAACGTCAAGCCCGTAAGTCAGTTCAAATGTCAAAAAGCGACCTCAAAAGATTTAAAGCACTTATTTAATCTTGTTATTTATTTTTCTGCAAGATCACTAAAATTAATGAAAGGAAATTAAGATGGCAAGAGTTAAAGGTGGAACAGTTACAAGAGCAAGACGTAAAAAATGACTAAAGTTAGCTAAAGGATATTTTGGTCATAAATCAATTGGTTATAAAGTTGCCAAACAAGCAGTTATAAAATCATGAACTTATGCTTTTAGAGACCGTAAACAAGTAAAAAGAAACTTCCGTAAACTATGAATTGCACGTATTAATGCTGCAACTAGAGCAGAAGGAATGAGTTATTCGAGATTTATTAGCGGACTTAAAAAAGCGAATGTTACAATTAACCGTAAAATGCTTTCAGAATTAGCTATTAATGAACCAAAAACATTCTCAATGTTAGTTAAGATAGCAAGTGAAGCATAATATTTAAAAAAGTCATCTGTATAGATGGCTTTTTTAACGTTTACTTTTGTCATAAGGAATACCCGCCGCGGCCGGACCTTGAGTATTTTTGCTTGTTAAGATTAAGACAATCAAGGTTACTGCATAAGGTAAGGCTTGGAAAATGTTTTTATACGGTTCAAACGAAGGCCCGAATGAAACAGTACCGTAAAATGAAACCGATAATAGTAATGAAAAAAATGCAGATACTAAAATAGATAGCGAAACTTTTCATCTTGAAGTAATCATAATAGATAAGGCAATGAATCCAAAACCATTAACATCTTTTGTAAGAGAGAAGTTTGCGAGGTAATTTGATTGTATAAATATAGAACCAGCGACACCTGAAATAATACCTACAATTACTAACGCTTCTCATTTAATTTTGTTAACGTTAATACCAGCAACATCGGCTGCTTGTGGATTTTCCCCTATCGCACGAAATCTCAAACCTCATTTTGTTTTTCTTAGTGCAAATCAAGAAAAAAATGCAATAATTACTGTAACAAATACTTTTAACGAAATAATATTACCAAATTTACTATCATCTGTATTTAAAGCTAATTCTTGACGTTCTCTAAATGATAAATATATCCCACCAAAAACTTTTTGACTAATTAATAAGACCATTAAAGCAGCAATTCCTGCGGCTAAAATATTTATTGCAAACCCAACTACGGTTTGATCTGCTCTTAATTTAATTACAGCAAACCCAAATAATAACGCAAATAAAATAGTAGTTATAGATGATAAAAACATTAGTGGAATGTTAGATCAAAGACTTTGCCATTTAAAGACTTCAGTAAACAATGTTGAATATCCACCATATATCACGGCTCCAAAAACCATGAAACCATTAATAGCAATATTTACAATTCCGGCGCGCTCTGAAAAAATTCCAGAAATAGTACCTAAAAGTAAAATACAAAAGAAGAATACAGCATGTGATAATATGACTTCCATTATGCGTCTCCTTCGGTTATTTTAAAGATTTTAAAATATTTTTGTTTAATTAAATCCAAAAATTTTATATATAAATCTTCTTTAAATTCATTATATTTTACTTTCATAGTGTGTTTATTGTTTTTAAATATATTTAATTTATCAGTATAATCATTTAAACCATAACTTTCCATTTTCTGAATTTGCTCAACTTTTTTCTTTGAAAATTCGTTGTACATTTGCATAAGTTTTTCGTTAGTATATTGTTTTGATCTTAGAATTTCTTGGGCAACGTAGTTTTCATATTCTTTTTGTTGCTTTTTAAATTTTATTTTCTTATTTTGTAAAAGTATTCAATTATGAATTAGTTTAAAACGACCAGGGATTGTTTCATTAAATTTGTGTTTTCAATATATATTAAATTTTTTTCAATATGCTTTATTGGTGATTAGATAACTATATTTGGCGAATCATCTCATTACTCTAAATTTATAGAACATCAATGAAAGTGAAGCTATAAAAATTATAATTCCATAAATTAGCATAAAGAATTCTGACTTAATTTGTTCGCTTCCTTGAGGTACTGATTGGAAGAAGGATTCGGAAGTATATAAGAAGCTATATAATCAAGATGTTAATATTACTCCAATTGGACTATTTAAAGCTATTAGTGCTATTGCTATAGAATCAAATCCTATTGTGAGCGGGGCTCCTTTGGCTAATAAAGCACCATTTTGTAAGATAATGTAGAAAAATCCACCAATTCCAATTAAACCACCGGAAATACCCATGACTATTACTGTCATAATTTTTTCGTTAATTCCCACATATTTAGCATTGGTTTTGTTCAATCCAACCATTTTTATTTTATAACCAATTGTGGTTTTTGAATATATAAATCAAATTACAGCAGAAGCAACTATAACTAATATTATTCCAACGTATATAAAATTAAAAATTGTATTTTCTTCTATGAAAATGGTTGCTGTACCACCAATTTCTGAAAATCATTGATTTGCATCAGAACCAAAAGCACCGTTTCTCGCATTAAATAAATATTGTGATAAATAAGCGATAATTCAATTTAAAAATATTGTTGAAATAACTTCGTGAACCCTAAAATAAGCTTTTAGAATTCCGGAAATAGATCCCATTATAAAACCGACAATCATAAATATAAAAAGCATTAAGATTAAATAAGCAGTGGGAATATTATTTGTGTCCA
This sequence comes from Mycoplasmopsis mustelae, assembly GCF_004365095.1. NCBI lineage: Bacteria > Bacillati > Mycoplasmatota > Mycoplasmoidales > Metamycoplasmataceae > Mycoplasmopsis > Mycoplasmopsis mustelae. The sequence continues at coordinate 322,740 of NZ_SOCN01000001.1, read as the reverse complement.
TTCTTGCCGAGATTAAAATTGTAAAAAAGATAATAGCAGGTGTAGTCATTTGGTTGGCCACCCCGATGTTAAACAATCCAGATTTAAAACCAAGCGAGACACCTAAACCGGCAAATCCAAAGAAGATGAAATATAATAACAAGTCTTTAGTTTTTAATGAATCGGTAGCAAAAGAAAACACATATGAAATAAAAGTAAAGATTGTAGTGTTCTGCGCGTTTTTGCCTGTTGAACCAATAATTCAATAAATTATCGAGGCTAATAAAAGACCAAAAAAGATTGATCATAATGAAGAATAAATTTTACGTCTTGTGTTCTTTTTATCTTCAAATTGAAAGAAGCGACGAGTTGATTCCATAAAGTTAGCAAACTTATTTGCTTGTGAATTATGCTTTTGCATGAACTTCTGCCCCTTTCTTGTGTGCCATATAAATACCAATTTCGGTTCTACTTAGGTTTTTAACATCTTTTATTGCTAAAATTTCACCACTATTAATAACTGCAATCTTATCTGCTAATGCTAAAACTTCATCTAACTCATATGAAATTAGTAAAATAGCCTTTCCGTTTTTCTTTTCTAATAAAATTTGTTCGTGAATATTTTTAATAGCCCCAACGTCTAAACCACGAGTTGGTTGTACAATTAAAATAAAATCATGTGGTGTATTCATTTCGCGACCAACAATAAATTTTTGTTGGTTTCCACCAGATAATTGGCGTGCTTGAGAAAGACCTTTTCTAGCACCACGAACATCGAATTTGTCAATAATTATTTGATTTTCTTTTTTAATTTTTGCATCTCTTAAAATTCCAAATTTGATGAATTCTGCATCTCATAGGCGTCTTAAAACTGTATTGCTTTTAATGTTATAATCTAAGACTAATCCATGTTTATGTCTGTCGCTAGGTATAAAGGTTAAACCTAAACGAGAAATATCGCGAACGCTGAAATTGTTTAATGAAAGAAATGAATCGTCGATAGTTTGTGTCTGCATTTTTTGATAATCTTCTTTAAACACTAAAGCAATATTAACAATCATTATTGTAAATGTAATAAATGTTATTTCTCCCATTGCGATATATGTATAAATTACACTAACAAAATCAAATGTTTGACTTTTATAAAAACCAAAAATTGTTATAAAAGTTATGAAAGTAAATAATACGTTTGTGATCACTGTTCCTGTAGTTATATAACTTAATTTTTGTAATTTATTACATGTCTTAACACCTAATTCGGAAGCAAAAACTACATAATATTGCGTTATTATTCAACTAGCGGACATTAATAAAATAATTAAAAATCCGATAATATAAAATGAGATTGATCCTATTCAATTTGTAAGTTGCATAGGACCTGATTTTAAAGAGCTTAATAAAAGAATATAAATAAGAAATCCTAAAAAACTAATAGCACTTAAAATAATAGAACTTCTAGCAAAATTCTTCTGAGAACGGTGTAGCCTATGCCAAGGATTTTTCTCTATTTGGTTAATATATTTACTAATCAATCAACCAAATTGTTTTTTTATAAAGATTACCAAAAATATAGCAAAACTTAAAATAAATAGTGTTCCTAAGATTTTAAAAGTATAAATTTGATCGCTTGTGGTAGGTGTTATTAAATAAAATACTAGTGATAAAATGAATAATAAAATAGAAATACTTAAGTATGTATATGAATTAATAAAGTTACTTTTTTTGATGTCTTTAAGTCTTTGGTTTGTTAATTCAGTCTTCGATAGTAAAACATCACCAGTTTCGGGTTTCTTCATTCCGCTAACAACGTATTCTAAATCTAATTGACCATTTCCTTCAACACCAGCGATGGCTACAATCTCACCAGATCTTACGTCTAAAGAAATATCTTTCAAAGGTTTTTCACCAGTTGTTGTAATATTTTTTAAACTAAGTACAATAGGATTATTGGAAGTGTTGGTGTATTCGTTTCTGGCTATTTCAACTTCTTCACCAACCATACGAGTGGCCATTTCTTCAATTGATACATCTTTAACGTCGAAGTCACCTGTTACCTTGCCTAAACGTAATACGGTAGCATGATCGGAAACCTCTTTTATTTCACCCAATTTATGTGAGATGAAAAGAATGGTTTTACCTTGTGATCTGAATAATTTAAATGTTTCTAATAAACCTTGAATCTCTTGGTCAGTTAAAACAGCAGTCGGTTCATCAAAAATTAAGATATCAGAATCACGATATAGCATTTTCATAATTTCGACTTTTTGTTGAGTTGCAACCGTTTCTTTTCCGGTTATTTTATTTAAGTCAAAATAAAGATTAAAAGTTTCTTGAATGGCTTTTATTTTTCTTATTGCAGGTTTATAATCAATAATTTTGGTTATCTTATTATTATCCTCTGCGCCTAAAACAATATTTTCTAAATTAGTATATACATCTACTAATTTAAAATGCTGATGTACCATTCCGATGCGTAGTTTATTTGCATCGTTTGGTTGTTTAATTAAAACCTCTTTGTTATTAACTTTAATATAACCTTTATCAGGTTCATAAAGTCCAAATAATATTGACATTAAAGTACTTTTACCAGCACCATTTTCACCGATTAAGGCGTGAATGGTACCTTTTTTAACTTTAAATGAAATATTTTGGTTAGCTTTAATTTGACCGAACGACTTGCAAATACCCACAAATTCTATTGCGTTAATTTCTTGCATAATTTCCTTTATTTAGATAAAAAAACACATCCACAAAATGTGTTTTCTGCTAATTTATTAAGAGTTAACTTTTTTAACTAATTTGTTAACCAAATCGTTTATTTGTAAGTTAGGACCACCCATTTCTGCTTTATCTTGATCGATGAATGCTTTCTTTTCGGCACTCAATCCGTTAAATTTTTCTTTTGCAAGTTTAATATTATCATTCATTTTTTTGCGTAATGCTTCATCTGTAAGTGTTGATTCCGCTAGACCAACTCAACCTTGAGCAAAATCCCCTTTGGCGTCTTGTTTGTTACCAAAAATAACTTTCTTTGTGTTACCAAAAGCTACTTCTAAAATTGAGTCATAAACTGCTTGTGTAATATCTTTTAATACAGATGTTAGGAATCTTCCTTTTGTTTCTGTACCTAATGAGATAGATTGATCAACATCTACACCTATTACATAAGTATTGTTATCGTTTTTACTTTTTAATATGTCTAGTGTGGATTTAGTTGCCGGTCCTGCGACAGGATAAATTACTGATGCCTTTTGTGCTAAAGTGTCATTAATTGCAGCATTCATTTCAGTACCTGGTTCAAAACCTGATGATAAATTGATTGTACCATGTGTAACTTTTTTTGTAGGGTTTTCTGTATTTCAATCTAAAATCCCTTTTAAGTACCCGGTCATATAATCGGTTACACCATTGAAGGGTCCTCCCCCAAATGAACTAAGTTTTTTATTATTTGAATTTTCTGAGATGAATTTTGCGATAGCGTATCCTGCAATATATGATGCTTCATTAATTTTGAAATTTAATGAATAAAATTTCTTGAATCCACCTAAATCAACTCCTTTTAAATCAAAATCAATACCAAAGATTTTGATATCACGTGTTTTTAATTTAGTAGCATTTCTTTTAATTCATGTATCAATTTTTCCTTTATGTGCAAAACCAGTTAAAACTCAAATTTCAGCTCCACTTCTAAATGCGGCATCATATGCGGCGTTATACTGACTATTTGTAGGCTCAATGTTATTTACTACTACAGTAGGTTTTCCATCATTTCCTTTTGTTTGATCTTGAATTGCTAATGCGGCTTCTCATGATGATTGATTGAATGATTTATCAGTAACATGACCACTATCTGTAACCACAACTATTCCAATTCCACGGTCTTCTTCTGGTAGTGTAAAAGTATTGTTTTTTTCTAGTTTTGCAACTCTATCTGCAGGCGCAATATATGCTTCTGGTGTAGTGATTTCTCTTTTTTCTCTAACTTTTTCTATTTTTCCATCATTTTGATTTCCACATGCAGCAGCAATCACGGAAGTTCCTGCTAAAACAACAGGTGTTACCCCTAAAAATATTTTTTTAATCTTCTTTTTCATAAATTAAATATTCTCCTTTATTTTGAATATAAATATATGAATATATATTTAACATTTAATATATTCATAATAACACATATTTGTTATTCTTATTCTTAATTTATACGATTTTATCTAAATTTTTGTGAAAATATTATCAAAAATGTGAAAATTTCCACATTTTTGATAAATTTTAAAAAATTATTGATATTTGTCAGGATGCTCTTGCTTCATTTTTTGAATAAATTCTTGTTTATTCATTGAACCAAAATTTTTCATTAATTCTTGGCATTCTTGATATTCATTTAAAGCTCATTGTACATCTTCAAAACCTGAAACTTTTGTTATTCCAGGGCGTTTTCAGTTTTTATATATTGAAAAGAAAGTTCTTACAGTATCTAAAAAAGGTGCAGGGAGATCTGATAAGCTTTTGATTGCATCTAAGCGATAATCATCATTATGTACTGCGATTAATTTGGTGTCTGTTTCTCCGTCGTCAATCATTTTCATTGCGCCTATAATACGGGCATTTAGTTTAACGCCCGGAATGAAAGTCTCTGGTGAATAAAGCAACACATCTAATTCATCGCCATCTCAATCCAATGCGTTAGGAACAAAGCCGTAATTGCAAGGGTATACAAAATCACCTCTTAAGATGCGATCTACCTCAATTTGGTTGGTCTTGCGGTTGTATTCGTATTTGATTCTAGAATTTTTTTGAATTTCAATTTTTACTTCAATAACGTTTTTCATTTACATATTATAGTAAATTTAGTTAAAAACATAAAAATCCTGTTGGATTTATGTTAGTTATTTTGTTTGTTTTCAATTGATGTTGATCCAGCCTGTTCGGTTTTGATGGTAATTTGTGAACCAGGAATATAGAATATTAAAGGAATATGAAGAATATGTTTGGTATCTAATTGATTATCGGTCAGATCGGTATATGAGTTTGTGACCGGTACATATAAGTCAACCGAAGTTTTAAATTTAACTGAAAATCCATCAATACCAGAGCTTGGAAAAACACTTAAAGCAATGTTATTGATTTTTATCTCATCATTAGCAATTCTAGTATAAAAAGGATATAAGATGAAATTTTGTGATAAACCAATTAAATCTTTTAATTTTAGCTTTTCTGCTAATTTATAAGTGTTTAGTGGATCGTTTATAGTTACATCTGCATTTTTAATTAAAAAAGTTTTCATTTTTCTGATTTGATTATCACTAAATACTTGGGTTAATATAACCTGAGATGTTTCGCTATTTGGTATTATTTTTGATTTATCTAATTCTTTATCATTGTTAATTATTTTATTTAGTTGTTCAAAGTATTGTTTATCTAAAGACAAACTAATTAGTGGTTGCTGTTCTGTGATTGTTTTAGTGTTTCTAAAACCATTAAATTCAAATTCTTTAATTATCGATGCTTCCGAATTAGTATTATCATCAGCGTTTTCAATCAAAACTTGCAATCCCAAAGTTCCCTCTAGATCGTTAAATTTAGCAGCTACAATGCTATATTGGTACTTGGTTTTTGTTGCTTCATTTATTTCGAAAAACTTAGTTTTTAATGCAGGATTAAAACTTGTTGTTGTGTTTGTAAATAAGTTGGTGTTTTTATTTAGTAAGGTTTGGTAATTGATCAATTGCGAACTTTCACTAGCATTTAACATCTTTGAGTTATATAAATTAGGATTTTCTATATATAACAACATATGAGCAACAAGGGAAGGAAATAAATTAGTAACTGATGTATCTAATTGTTTTATTGTTAAAAAGTTATTTTTATTATTTGTTTGTTGCTTAGTGAATGTTTTGAAGCCGTTAAGTGTAAAGGTTACTGTTTTAGAGTGATTATCCTTAGTGAACATTAATTGTAAATTACTTATAACGCCGGTTTCTTGGTTTGCCTGTGTTTGTCCTTGATTTAATAAAGTAATTTGATATTTGTTTTGTAATTTTTCGCTAATTTGTAGTTCTCTATATAGGTTTGGTAAATCTTCACGTAATTTATAATAAGCAGCTAATGCATCGTGACCTTTATAGAATGTAGATTTGACGTTATGTTCTAAAATGAGTGTATCTAAATCACTAAAAAGTTTTTTGAGTTGCTGTTTTTGTAAAATTTCATTTACTTCAGTTTCTAAGTCTGCAAAATCATCAAGATTCACAATAGCATCTAATTTATCTTGATACTCACTTTGTTTTAACTTATCAATTTGTTGAATTTTAGTTGCTAACTCTTGTTTCTTTGTGTTAAGTGTTTCTTGTTTTTCTTTATTATATTCAGTTATTGCTTCTTGCATTAAAGTTTTAATTGCTTGATAGTCATTTGGCAATTGGTTGTATTTTGATAATAAATCATCATTATTATGAACCTTATCAATATATGATTTTTTTAAATTTTCCTTTAAATTAGCAAAATAACCAATTATATTGCCCCTAAGTGAGTCTAAATCATCACTATTAGAGATGCTTAGATATTTAGCATAATATACTTGTTTTTCTATAGTGTCTGGCTGCATTTTTTGAATTGATGTTAATAAATCTTGTTTTTTATTTATTATTTCGTTAAATTTAGCAATTTCAATTCGTGCTTTTAAATCTAATAATTCTGGTTCAGTATTTGCTTTTTGTAGTTTTGAAGCAAAATCTTTTTTATCAGTTAATTGATTAATAGAACCACCAAGTTCAGTTTTTAAATTTCTTATTTGTTCACTTTGTGTATCATTTTGAGAGTCTTTTTTTTCTTCAACTAAAAGGCTCTGACAAGCTACTACAAAACCTAATGGAGTCACTGAGGCAATTAAGTATAATGATGTTTTTAATTTATTTTTTAATTTCATATTTTTCCTTTTTTAGATGTATTAATATATTTTAACATATTTTTTTAGCGATATTTTACATTGCTTTTCTATGCATTTTAAATCATTTATAGTTTTTAAATTAATATTTCGTTAAAATATGAACTCAAAAAGTTTTCTAAATTATCGCCTAAATTTATTTAGATATATTATAATTATTACATAGAAACGGAGTTATACATGTACAAATACAAAGCCAGATTATTATCAAGCAACGAAGTAGTTGCTAAAGCAAATTCTTTAGATGAATTAGAAGGATTAATTAAAGGTTTTCGTCGTGGTCAAAAACATGGAGTACATACTCAAGGAAATGAAAAGATAAAAATAGTACACGTTGAAAGAGATCACTTAAAAGGAGAACACTTTTCAAAAGAAGTGGTTATTAAGACAGTATAATCCATATAAAAACAAGGGTCTTTCCCTTGTTTTTATATTATTTGTGAATTTAATTTATCTAATTTTAATAAGGTTTTTTTGACAGTGTCATAAACTGACGTGCGGGTGGTAGCTACAATTTCAGCAACTTCTGCGTATGATAAGTCGTTATAAAAATACAATTCAAAAATTTGTTTTTGATTTTGTGTTAAAAAGTTCTTAAACTTTTCATATAATTTTGAGTATTTTTGCAAGTTTTCTAGAGTTTTTTTACTCATTAATTAGATCCTTAGTCATTTGATATATAAATAATTCTAGGTCAAATTCTTGTAGGTCGGTTAGCTTCTCACCTAAACCCACGTATTTAACACCTAAATTAAATTCATCTTTAATTGAAAGAATAATTCCACCTTTTGATGTTCCATCCATTTTAGTTAAAATAATTCCACTTAAGTTTGCCACTTCTTTAAATACCTTGGCTTGTGATAAACCGTTTTGTCCTGTAGTTGCATCTAAAACTAACAATGATTCGTGTGGAGCGCTAGGTTCGAAGCGCTTGATAATCTTAACCATTTTATTCAATTCATTCATTAAGTTAACTTTATTTTGTAGTCTACCTGCAGTATCAATGATCAATAAATCATAATTTTCATTTTTTGCTTTTTCTAGTGCTTTATATACAACCGAAGCGGGATCTTCGCCATCTCGGTTGGGTTTAATGATATCGGCTCCAATGCGTTCGGCTCAAATTCCGAGTTGGTTAACTGCGCCCGCTCTAAAGGTATCGCCCGCCGCTATTAAAACCTTTTTATGTTCATTAATATATTTATATGCAATTTTTGCAATAGAGGTAGTCTTGCCTGAACCGTTAACGCCGACAAAAATAAAAACATTTAAACGATCATCTTTAAAATCCAATTGTGTATTGGTTATGCTATTATTTGCATAAATTACAAATAACTGATCTGCAACAATTTCGCCAATAAATTTTGGATCTTGAATGTTATTAGTTTTAACTTCTTTCTTGATTTTTTCTATTATTACTTCAACTAATGATGAATTAATATCAGACATGATTAAAAGTTCTGTGAGGTCATCGAAGAAGTCCTCGTTTATTTTAACGTGGCGATTTTGAATCTCTAATAGTTGTTTACCAAAGTTTGAACTATGAGATAATCCGCTTTCATATTTTTTAAATTTTTCACTTTTTAAGATTTCTTCTTGTCTTTGTGCTTCTAATTGTAATTGTGTTTCTTCGACGCTTTTATTTTCTTTTTTGAATACTTTGTTAATTAATTTTTTAAAAAATCCCATAAATCTATTTTACTAAAAGTTGATAGATATTTTAAATATAAATTGAGTAAGTTTTTATAGTAATAAAACTTTTGCTTCTGTTTTTTTTTTTTTTTTTTTTTTTTTTTTTTTTGATATATTTTTTCTATAAAATAATTTTTTAAAAAATCTAATTAAAGAAGGAACTAAAATGAATGATATTCAATACTTATTAACTTTAACTTATCAGCAGTGCTGTGATTTTTTAAGAAATAAATACGGTGAAATAAATGGTAATTATTTTGTTAAAGAAAATTGCAAAACGAAAAATCAAAAAATCACACGAGGAAACGAAGGATTACATATACATCATATTGATGAAGATAAAGCTATAATGTTATCTAACCGACATTTTGCGATTTTAAATCCATTTGAATACCAAAAGGGTGAAAGACTTATTTATTGTAATTTATTAGAACACCTAGTTCTACATATTAAAATAATCGAGCATCCACATCCAAATAAAAATTCTTTGGAAACGGTTGGTTGAGGAGGGTTATTCAATTTTATGATTCCTGAATTAAATGATATGTATTCAGGTTTTAATGGGTATAAAGAAAGTTCAATTAAACAATATAAAATAAAACTTAGAGAAACTATTATTGATTATAAGAAAGAGTACTTTATGTGTTTGAAATATTTAATGAAAATAGATAAAACTTACTTTATATTTTATCTTAAAAGTTTTCATAAAATATGCAATCGCGATTATGATGACAATATAAATAAAAGAATATATAAAAGGATTTATTTTCTTTGAAAAGAAGTTAATTCAGGTAATTTAATTTCAAAATTTGGATACAAATTTATCGGTTTTTGATATTCGTAATTAATTTTTAATTTTTTTAGAGCATTTATATATTTAAATTACCTTTTTATTATTTCTGCTTATGTTTATTTATAATTTGACTTTTTAGATTATTTAATTTAATTTATTCTCAACAACAGAAATTTTTTTAAATATCAACATTAAATACTGGTTGTAAAACAAAACAATTAAGATTAAAAGTCTGTTTCAATTACAGATTTTTTCTTAGTTAAGATGTGGTCTCTTAATGTAAATGTGAACTGAATACCAAATAAAATAAATGAAATAATTTGTCATACTAAACCACCAATAAATGCCTGTTTTTCTTCTGTAGAGACAATGTTTAAAATTCAAAAAATGATTCAAACAATATTGTTGATTTCATATACCAAAAACATTCAATATGAGATTCCTTTTCATTCGTTCTTTTTAAATGAATATATAAGTTGCGGAAAGAAAGCTAAAGTAGTTAATGATGGGAATATCAATCCTAAAATTAATTGTGTTTGAGTTGATCATCTGAATTTTAAGGTTTGATTTAAAATAATAAAAATTATTCAGATTATAAGATATATGGATAACCCTGCTGCCGCTAAAAATTTTTGTTTTTTACCAAATTCTTGTTTATAATGATATAACAAATAAATCATTATTGAATAGAAAACAATGCTTATTGAGTTTGCCACAAAAGCATTGAGTAAATTTTTATGTCCTAATGATGATCAAATGATTCATAATAAAATTCCGGTTTGAAATATTCAAAATGAAGCAAAGTTTACATTTCCTGTTTTTTTATGTTTTAATAAAGATATAAGTTGTGGAATTCCGAGTGATGCTACCACTGCTGCCGCAATTCAACTAAAAACCACTATTGATATTGCTATTGTTGACATGTTATGATTATATCATACATTGATATAATCAATCATTAATTGCTATCTGGAATATAAAAAAAACATAAACTAAATTTATAGTTTATGCAAATTAATCTTATTTTATTAATAAATGTTCTAAATAGGTTATATCTGTAGTACCTGTGATAGACTTGAATGTATCAATTGCTGCTTGTTGGCTGAAGATATTAGCTAAGACACAGTAAGCTAATTTTTCAGCTACGGCTGCGGAACTGGCACTCATAAATTTTGAAGTAATTACTAAATCAGTTTTGATGTAGTTATCTTTTCTAAATTCTTTACTTCAATCACTGGGGAATGAGGTGAAAGAAGAATCTATAATTTTATGTTCTGATAATACATTTGGAGCATCACATATCATCGCAATTTTTGTTTCTTGTTTAAGTAGTTTTTTGATTTTATCCAATGCATCAAAATTCTTACGTAAATCTTGAGCACCACGACCACCAGGAATAAAAACTAAATCATATTCATCTAAGTTTATATCGTTTAAAATATTATTAATTTGAGCAAAACCAAATTGACCTCTAGCGGATTTTAAACTATGGTGATAAAAATCAATCTGACTAAATTTATTTGATTTTTTTCAGATAGATAAAGGAGTAACTAATTCAATATCATTAAAAAAGTCTTCAATAAAAACTAATAATTTCATTATTTTTTTCTCCTAATAAAACGTCTGTATATCAAGAATAAAATTCAAGCAAAAGGAATTAATACAATTAAAATAAAGATAATGATATATGTTATCAATCAAGCTCTATTTTCTTTTCGTTTGCGCTCGCTAACGCTTTCAGCTATTTTAACACTTGCTTCGTTGCTTCCAAAAAAAGCACTTATATCTTGAATGCGTTTATGATCATAAAGTAGGACTGCGACGAATAATACACTAATGATAAATTCTATTACTAAATCTATAATTAAAAGAACCTTAACACTACCGAAAGCTTTATCTAGTTGTCGTGCAAAATGTATGATTATGTAAAAACTATTAGAAACAATTTGGCCGTTTTGAATTTGCGGCTTAGCTCCGATTTCTACCACATCGATTTTTCAAAAAATGAAGACGTATAGATTAAATAAAATAAAATATGTGCTAAAAAAGATGTAAATTCATTTTAATCTTAACCCTTTTAAACTAAGGTTTTTGTAAGTTTCCACAAACATCATATTTGATGCTGTCTCACCTTCTTTATAATCCCTACGAAAATTTGCTTCGGTGCGTTTTCAAGCAGAAAAATTAATTAAAGAGCGAATTCCAAAAAACAAAGCAAATAAAATTAATATAGAAAAAATGATATATAAGGCAATTCCTGAACTTTTATCTTTAACTGTTGATAAAAAATAAATTAATAAAATAGCAATAATAGCAATTAATAAAATAATTCCTCAAAATATTGCACCAACACGACGAATAAATTTTTCTTTAATAATTATTTTATTATTAGCCGGATTGAGTAAACCTCTATCATCACGATATTTTTCTTCTTCGCGCTTTTCTTTGTCAACATCTAAAGGAACTTGCGCAGTTTTAATTTGAAGTTCTTCAAAATTTTGTTTAGGTTTAAACATTTTTAACCTCTATCGGAGTAATGTTTGTTTTAGCTTGTGTTTTTTGATAAAAATTATGTTTTCTAATTTCATCAAGAATTGCATTAGCAACCACACTAACATCAATATATTTATTTAGTTCGTTATTTTCTTTGATTATATTTAAAATATAAGTATTAATTTTGCTGGCAATTTTAGGATTTATATGCTTAATTAAGCTTTGATAAAAGGCAAAAATATTTTTTGAATCACCAATGACATACTGTTGCAAGACTTCAGAAGTATTTTCTTTGATATAACTAGTAATTAATTCGCGCGCCTTTTGTTGATTACGTAAAAGAGAAGAAGAAAAAGCAACCTTAGTTTTAATTTTTATTTTTATTTTAATTTTTTCAAAAGCTTCTTCGTTTAAATTTTGAAATAAATTAGTTAAATTAATGCGTTTAAGTGCTAGGTTGAGTAGAGAATTAAATCTGGGGTCTTCTAAAAAACGTACAATACGCATTATATTTATTGCAACTTCTTTTGTTTGTGCTTTGCTACGTTCTTGTGGTGAAAGCTTAAAAATTTCTAATAAGTTTTTTAGCTCATCGGCTGCTAAAATTCCGTTTAAGATAGTGTTTCCTAGGCCTGCAATTGAATCTCCTTGGTTTGCGGTCATTATCTTGGTTGTAAAAGCATTTGAAATTGTAGTTAATGATGAGGTTGATTTTTGATTATTTTCGCTTGCTGAAAATAAACTAAAAAGAATTAAACTACCAGGAATGCTAATTACTACATTACCTAAACCGCCCACCAAAAAGCGAACTAATTTACTTTTTTTACGTTTTGGTTTTTTAAAACGAACAAAAAATAAAATAATTCAAATGATAAAGTATACAATTCAACACACCAAGCTTAGTGAAAGATAAAATAAAATCGTTATGATAGTTACTAATGAACCTACTAATGAACTATAATCTTTTAATTTTGGATCATTATTTATAATGTTTTTTAAAATTGCACTCGAAACAAAGGCTGAAATAATTGTAAGTATGATGATAACTGCTTTAACAATTAAGTATTTTCAATTAAATCAAATTCCAATTAGAAAAGCAATAATTAAAAATATGAAAAAGACCACCCATAACACTTCAAAATTAATTGAACTTCCCTTTTGAGCCATTCAAGATAAAATATTTTTTAATGTATCAAGCGAATTACTAGATTCTTGTTTTGCTTGAAAATAATTATTGATAGTTAATGTCATTTAATTCCTTTATAAATAGATAGCTTTTTTCTTTTTTAAAAATGGATCTTTTTTATTGATGCGATCAATAAACAGTTTTCCGTTTAAGTGATCTAATTCATGTTGAAAAACAATTGCTAAATATCCTTGTAGTTCATATCTTAAATATTTTCTCTGATAATAACTATATGCATCAACAACAATTTTATAACTACGATGCACTAAACCTTCTTGGTTTGGGTGGCTTTCTTTTACGCTCAAACAACCCTCACCTTCACTTAATGCGATTTGCTTATCGCTACGAGCAAATACTTTTGGATTAAATAACACATCTTTAAACGCCACTTGATTGTTTGCGTCTGTTACATAAACATAAAAAACGTTTTTTAAAATTCCATATTGTACCGCCGCAACACCGACACCGGCACGAAATTGACTGTTTTTTTGTTGTGAATCATCAATGTGATAGATCATTTTTTCTGCTAATTCAACATCCTCGGGTCGTAGCGGAATTGGTACATCCTTGGATTTTTTACGTAAAACAGCGTCTGGAAGTTGCACAATATTAATTTCAAATTGTTTTGTTTGTTTCATTTTCTTATTATATAATTATTTATATTTTTTTAATATAAATAACTATAATAAAAGTATAAATGATGGCGAAAGGATAATTGATGGTTACGTTTTTAAGCATTATTACAAATTTAATGTTTTTGTTATTAGGATATTTAATTGGTTCATTAAATACTTCTTTAATTATAGGTAAAAAGTTTTTTAAAATAGATGTTAGAGAACATCATTCAAAAAATGCCGGTTATACAAATGCAAAACGCGTATTAGGAAGTAAAATAGCAGCACTTATTTTGTTTATTGATATTTTTAAAAGTATTCTTGCAGTGTTAATTGCATTTGGAATTTCTTATGTAATTAATAAAGATATTCAGTCTCGTTTAAAAAATTCAGATGAATTGGTAGATTTTAGGGCTGTGAGTTTAATTACTCATCAGCTATATCTATTTCCGATTATTGCAGGTATTGGTAATCTAATTGGACATGTTTGACCCGTCTTCTTTGATTTTAGAGGCGGAAAAGGCGTTGCTTCTATTATTGGGATTTTAGTAACCATAAATATTATTTTAGTAGTTATTTTTATCATTGTGTATTTTATAGTGTTATATTTTTGAAAATATGTTTCATTATCTAGTGCTTTAGCGGCAAGTATTAGTGGTTTATTTGCCTTAATTCCATGAATATCAGCTGATATTTTAGGATATTTTAATGGATATGGAGATATGTTTTGATTAAAAACAAATCTTTTCTATATTACTTTTATTTTTTATCTACTAGCCTTAGCTGTTTTACTCTGATCACATCGTAGCAATTTTATACGAATTAAAGAGAAAACAGAACGTAAAGTAGATTTATTTAAAAATAACAAAAATGTCAAATTATAATTCCACTAAAATTGAGTAATAATGAAAGAAAACATGATTAGGATAATTTTATTGTGATTAATAATCAGATCTAAAGTTATCGAATTAATTCGTTTTCTTGGATTAAAGAAATGTAATAGAGATTTAAAAATATTATAGAATTTTAATATTATCCAAAGTGTTTTGATTTTTAAATAAAATCAGACAAATAGAGATGATTTTATTTTTTGAAAACAATTAATGAAAAGGTGCCAACATAATTTTTTAGTTATTAAGAAATGGTGTTTTTAACTAAAATTATTCTTTTGAGATCTTTTTTTATCTATAAATTAATATACAAAAGCACGATAATTATAATCTAAAAAATATGCGCTTTATAGTTGGAAAATTTTCTAAAAAAATAATTATGTTTTTATAAGAAATATTTTTAACTATTTTATTTTAATCTTAATTTAAGTTTTGAAGAACTTGTAAAAGATATTTTATTAGAGAAAAAAATCTAAAAAAATTTTTTAGCTCGACCCACCATATATTTAGTTTAACATAAATTAAAATGCACCTAAACTGAAAACAATGTACAAGGACTTTTGAATTTATTAGAATTACCAATAAAAATGTCTTAAATTACTGTTTTCTATTTTTATTAGAGGGCACAATCAAAACTCTTTATCTACAATTTTATAAAAATATAATTTAACATAAGATATATTAAAAGGCAACCGTTGTAGTAGTACTTGTAAAAAAAAAAAAAAAACAAAGTAAACAAGAACGGGCGAAAGTAAGGCACAATGAATTATCATTTTGAACTTTCATTCTATTTGTAGTCATGAAATAAACCTTAAATAATTTTTTGTGGTAAAGAAATTTGAACAAACATATTTATTTGATTTAAATTTGAAGAAGTAGTCAACTTAAAATGTATTTAAACATCCTTAAAAATAATAATCCTAAACACAAGTATGAATTAGATTTTTGATTTATTGATGTGATTTGTCAAAGGAGTTTTATGTTAAATGTGGTTTTATATCAACCTGAAATTTGTCCAAATACAGGAAATATCATTCGTACCTGCTTTGCATTAGGTGCTAAATTACACATTATTAAACCATTGGGTTTTGATTTGCATCCAAAATGATTAAAACGTTATGGAGCAGGCAGAATGCTTTCTGATATTCCACATGA
Organism: Mycoplasmopsis mustelae; assembly: GCF_004365095.1. NCBI lineage: Bacteria > Bacillati > Mycoplasmatota > Mycoplasmoidales > Metamycoplasmataceae > Mycoplasmopsis > Mycoplasmopsis mustelae. The sequence continues at coordinate 306,998 of NZ_SOCN01000001.1, read as the reverse complement.
AGTGCATGAAAATTATGAAGCATTTTATAATAAATATTATGACAAAAAGATTTATTATATCACTAGATATGGGCTTAAAACTTATACTGATGTCGATTTTAAGCAGATTTATCAGCAAAATAAGGAAATTTGATTAATGTTCGGAAGAGAGTCTACTGGAATTAATAAGGAGATTTTATCAAATCATTTAGACAGTTGTTTAAGGATTCCAATGGTTTCACAAATGCGATCAATTAATTTAGCTAATTGTGTATGTATTTTAGGTTTTGAGGTAATGCGACAATTAGATTTTCAAGACTTATCATTATATGAAGTTGAAAAAGGAAAAGATTTTTTATTAACTTATGACAAGCATTACAAGTAAGCAAAATCCTTTAATTAAGTATCTTAAAAAATTAGAAAATAAGAAATATCGTGATCAAGAACAAAAGTTTGTAATTTTTGGTGAGCATCTAATTGAAATAGCGTTACAAAAAGGTATTGTTATCCAACTTTTTGAAAGCGAAAATTCTAATTTATATCCGCAAGCAACTAAATTATCACATTATTTGTTTGAATATCTTTCAAATACATCAAGCGCTTCAAAAGTAGTGGCATTATGCGATAAAACTAAATTAATAACTAATAAAGCAAACAAAATCATTGCACTAAATAACCTACAAGACCCAGGGAATGTGGGTACAATTATTCGTTTAGCTAAAGCATTTGATTTCGACAGTGTTTTAATAGAAAATTTAGATCCTTATTCGGAAAAAGTGATTCGTAGCAGTCAAGGAGCGATTTTTGAAGTTAATATTTTACAAACAAAGGATTTATATCGTGATTTAATGCGATTGAAAAAAGATTTTTATCTCTATCAAACAATTTTAAATCAGCACGCCAAGGCATTAAATGCAGTTAAATTTCAACAAAAAAACATTATTATAATTTTAGGAAATGAAGGACAAGGGATAACAACAAAAATACAAGAATTAGCAGATGAATCAATTTATATTCCGATTTCTTTCGAAAGTTTAAATGTAGCATCTGCTGCAGCAATTGTCTTAAATAAAATAAGGAATGGATAATGAAACATAAATTAATTAATAATATGGTTAATAAAATTAAAACACGAAAAATACATATTATTTTAGAAGGCTATAATATTGAAGAAGTTGATGAAATTTTTATTAACTTAAATCAAGAACTTTCACTTTTGGATTCTGAAATTGCACAGAAAGATTTGCTAATTCAAAAACAAACACAAAAAATTCAAGATATGCAAACTAAAATTAACACTTTAGAATTTGAAAAAAATGAATTAAAAACAAAACTACAAATTACGCAAAAGGATACAAATGCAAGATAATTATCAAAACTTAATTCAATGATTTCCGGGACATATGGCAAAAGGATTCAAAGAATTAAAGACTAATGCACAATTGGCTGATATTATTATTGTAGTTTTAGATGCTAGATGTCCAATTAGTTCATATAATGAAGATTTTGATCAAGTAGCTCCACTAAAACCGAGATTATTTATTGTTAGTAAAAGCGATTTAATGGATACATCTAAAAAAACAGCAATTGCTAAACGTTTTGGAAATTCAGAGATTTTATGGTTGGATTTACGCAAAGCTAATATCAAAAATATTATTTTAAAAAAACTTAAAGAAATGAGCGCAGAACGAATTGCAAAAAACAAGGCAAAGGGAATCATTTCAACTAAAATTAAATCCTTTGTTGTTGGAGTTCCAAATTGTGGCAAAAGTACTTTAATTAATTTGCTTTCTCAGAAAGCAAATTTAAAAGTAGCCAACTATCCAGGTGTTACTCGACAACAACAATGAGTTATTAATAAAGAGTTTTTATTTTTAGATACTCCTGGAATTTTGCTACCTAAATTTGATGATCAAGAAGTTGCAATAAAATTATTAATGATTGGGAGTATTAAATCCGATATATACGCTTTAGAGTATGTATGTACTAAAATTTGGATTTTGCTATCTAAATATTATCCACAGAAACTACAAGAAATCAAAATGACACCCGATTTTGATGAAACTAGTATTTATGGACATTTTTATGAATATGCGCAAGAATTTAATTTTTATAAACACAAAGGTAAACTAGATATACAAAAAGCATTCAAACACTTTTTACAATGAGTTAAGAATTTGAAAGGAGTAACTTATGACTAAGCAAAAAGATATTCCGATTATACAAACAGAGTCAGTAGTTAAAAGATCTAAATTTATTGGATATTGTATGGAAGTTCACGAAAAAAGTTGTGTTTCTAATTTTATAAAAAATATTGTTAAAGGTGACCATAAAGATGCAACTCATATCACTTATGCATATGTTATAAATGAAAACGGAGCGGAAACGGCAGCATTTAGTGATGGAGGTGAACCAAAAAATACTGCAGGAAAAAGGATTTTTGAATTAATTCAATTGAAGAATTTAAAGAATATTTTAGTAGTTGTAGTGAGATATTTTGGCGGACAGAAATTAGGTGCAAGCGGATTAATTCGTGCATACCGTAAATTAGCATCTGATGCAATTAACATGTATATGAACAGGAAAGGAACAAAAAATGATTAAAGTTTTAACAGAAAGACAACAACAAGCATTATTGCTTAAACCAGCATTTCAAGGAGATACATTTCCAAGCTATGTGGCGCAAAAGGAATTTTATGTAACTAATAATTTATCTGAAAAAGTTGCGTATGTTTATTTAGCGACAAAAGATCAGAATTTAGATGCTATTAAAACCTGATTTAGAGAGTTTTCGGCAAAAATTAATTTTGATTATCAAATTGATTTGGAAGCATTTGCACAACGCTTTTGTTATAAAAAATTGCTGAGATTGTTTATCTTAGGAGCATATTTTGTAAGAGCAACCCTATTTGCAAAACATTCAAACCCAGAACAAACGCAGCTTAAAGAATTAAGCATTTATATGCAAGAAGTTAATGAGGATGCAAGATCAGTTATTGAACAAATGATGTTAACTGCCAAAGCAGTTACAAAAGTTCGCAATTTACAAATTACACCAGAAAACTTTTTAAATTCTGAACAATTAGCCACAGAAATAAGTAATGATTTTAGTGGAATTCCAGGCTTAGAAGTACAAGTCTTAACAAAAAAAGAAATTCAGGACTTAAATATGGGATTACTTTTATCAGTTAATCGAGGTAGCACTCACGAACCTAGAGTTGTGGTTGTTAAATATCAAGGAGACATACATAGTGAAGAAATGTTGTCATTTGTTGGTAAAGGAATTACTTTTGACACGGGTGGAGTAAACACTAAGGGGTATCATATGTCTGGAATGAAATATGATATGTCTGGTTCTGTGATTGTTGCTTATGCAGTTAAAGTGTTAGCACAGATGTGTGCAAAAATTAATGTTTCTGCCGTAATGTGCATCACTGATAATCGCTTAAATGGTGATGCATCATTACCTGAAAATGTTTATCAATCAATGAGTGGTAAATGAGTAGAAGTAGTTGACACCGATGCAGAAGGACGTTTAGTGCTTGCTGATGGGCTATTTTATGCGGCCGAGAAATTAAAAGCTACTACTTTGGTCGATGTTGCCACCTTAACCGGGACCATGTTAGTAACTTTAGGGAATATTTATACTGGAGTTTGATCAACTAGTGACACTAAATGAGATTTATTTAATCAAGCTGCAGTTAGAATGCAGGAAAAAGTTTGAAGGATGCCGCTTCATGAAGATTTTAATAAAGGAAACAAAGGTTCAAAAGTTGCAGATTTAGCAAACTGATCTAAGACAGTGCGCTCTGATTCCAATCAAGCAGCACTATTTTTAAGAGAATTTACTAAAGGGGTGGATTTTATTCATTGTGATGTTGCAGGAACTGCAGATATTAATGGTGAACCACAAGGTGTTTTAGTTGCAACTTTAGTAGAATTTGCTTTAAAATTACAAAATTAAACGACATAAAACTTGATTTTTTGAAATTTAGTTTTTATTATTCTTTTGATAACACAAAAAATCTATGTTAAAATAATATAGACAAAAGTAAAAAATGGAATATGGAATACCAAAACAAATTTATTTTATATATAAAATTAATGTTAAGTTTATGACATCCTTTTGAAATTTTGTTAACAACAATAAATATTAAAAAGGAAAACAATGAAAAAGAAAGTTAAGTTATTATTAGGTGTATCACTATTTGCAGTTAGTATTTCACCAGTTTTTATATTTAATCGTCAACAAAAAAATGATGGAAAAATGTGGTTTGAAAAAACAAACAGACTAAATTTGGAGGTTAGGGAGACCTTTAATTTACAAAAAAGTTTATTATCTACTGATGTAGAAAAGAAAATAGATAATGACTTTGAATTAAAATTACTTTTAAATCATAATTTTGATTCAAGCGATGATTTTTTTGATTCTAAGTACATTAAGGAGCAAAATGAAGAATTTATTGAATCACTAAAAAGAGATGGTTTAAATTTTATACAATACATCATTAGTGATGAAACACCGATTGTTTGAATGTATTTTGATACAGAAAAACAAAGAGAAGAGTTTGTAAATAAAACAAAAGAAAATAAAAAAATATATAAATTTATATTATTTAAAAACACACAAATTCATACTTCTCAAATGGTAAACTATCACCATGATTGATACTATAATGATGGTTATGGTGGTGGTTATTATTATGATGATACAAAATATGATATCTTAAACAAAGATGATGCTTTTAAAATATTAAATTTTACAAAACAAAGGGAAAGGGATTTGATTACAACTGGTTCTACGAATTCACGAATTGGTGTTTTTGAAATTAATTATGGGTTTAACAAAAGCATAACTAATAATTTTGATAAAAATGGAATAGAATTTTTACAAGATAAATATTCAACAGAAAAAAAACACCCTATATTGGTTTCATCAATTGCAGCAGGTGATGAAGGTTTTGACACCAAATCAAAGATTTTGTTTTCTGATTTCACTAATAAACAAGGTGAATGACAAAAGCGATTAGAAAACATGGTAAAAGACAGAAAATTGAAGTTAATCAATCATAGTTATGGTAGAGGCGACGACACTGTTTTTAAACTATATAACGAGGAAAGTTATGTCTTAGATTATCTTTCAAGAAAATACGGTGTAATAAATGTTTTTTCAGCAGGAAATGAAAACAATGATAAAGAGGTTGCGAGTGATAAAGACATAAAAGTGAGGGGATGAATAAATGATGATCAATTAGCATACAATTCCATAGTTGTTGGTGCTCTTAATGATAACTATAATTTTAATATAAAAGAAAATAGACTAGCAGATTATTCTAATTATAAATTAGATCCTAATAATCCACAAGTAGCAAAACCTTTTGTTGTCGCTCCTGGTTCGTATAAATTTAAATATAAGAATGAGACACAAAACGGAACAAGTTTTGCTGCACCCGCAATAACAGGTATTATTTCCACTTTATTAAGAACTAATCCGGGTATAGATATTGATACTCATAGAATTCCGGCAGTTAAAAGTATTTTAAGTGCTTCATCAATTGCTACTACAGATGAGAATCAAAAAATAAATAAAAATGGGTTTAGCAATAAGTATGGTGCCGGCATACCTAATTATGAAAAGATGCTTATAGCGGTTAAAAATTTAAACTTAATAACAGAAGATTATGGAAATACAAATAACGAAATATCAAGAAATAATATTTTCTTTGTTGAAAAAGGTAAAACAATAAAAGCATCATTATCTTGGTTGTTTAATGCTGGTTTACTTAATGACAAAGAAGGAATCCCGAATTATAATCCAAACGTTAATTGATGATTCTTTTTAGGCTTACTAGGAGGAACTATCGCTAACGCAGTAGAAATTGAAAGACTAAAAAAAGATACAAATAACTGGAATTTATCTCATAAGGATGAAGATTGATTAAAAATGAACGAAACAAGAAAAAGACAAGATTCTTGATTTTCTAATTATGATTTATTTTTAGAGAAATATAATCAAAATTCGGGTTGAAAAGTTATAGCAAGTTCAGAATCTACTTCATCTAATGATGAATTAATTACGTATAAGACTACAGATTCTGGAAATTATAGATTAGTAGTAAGAAGAAAAAGTTCAGCATTATTTAAAAATTCTGTTCCAGATAGGTTGGCTTTTACATATGTTATTCAAGATTAAAAAAATGAAATTTATTTTATTAGGATTATTTTTATCTGTTGCTACTACTGTTGTTTCATCGTGCGTAAATTCAGTAAATAATTATATAAACTCACTCGGTAGAAAAACCGTGTATTTTAGTGATTTAATTAGGTTAAAACAAGAAAAACAGAATATAACAACAAATAACAGTATTATTTTTGACCAATTTTTTCCTAAATTTTCAGAATTTGTAAATGAATATAGAAACTTTAGTTTCTTAGATGGAGCCTCAAATAAAAGAATTAAATCTATTAGTGATTTTAATGAACTAATCATAAATAAAATCAACACATTATATAAAGACTTTAATTTAGCAAAATTAATGTCAGATGCAAAAATTAAACAAATCTTTGAATCGGACTTTTTAAAAGGACAAACGTTAGAAAAAATTCTTGAACAAAATGATATTTTATTATTTGAATCAAGCAATGCTTACTCAGCATCATTTTTAAATTACTTTCTTATAGATACAAATGATAAGAAAGAAAACCAGATAAGTATTCTCGAGATTAATCCAGAATATGTTAATAATAAATTTGGATATAAAGTACCACAAAATTTAATAGCAAGCAGAAATGTTTTTACGGCGGTATTGATACCAAAAGCTGCAACATATAAAATTATTGAAACAAAACAAATAGAAAACATTAAATTACTAAATGATTTATATAATGAATTTAAGTATAAATTAGACAACTTCATCAAAGAATATGAAATTGATAAAACACTGACATTAATTCAAAAAATTCAGCAAAATCAAAATGTTACATTTAAACCATTTTCTTTTTTAGGTAAATTAAATAAT